>NZ_CAAJGQ010000010.1 GCF_901000775.1 Candidatus Rhabdochlamydia sp. T3358 | reverse complement strand
CTTGTCTTTGTCTGCATAACGGCCAAGAATTTGCGGAGGAACGTATGTTCTTTTAAGGGTGAGGTCTTGTGCTGCTTTAATGAGAAGATCTGTTTCATGAAGAGAGGCTTGTCCAGATAAAGGGGAGATGTATCCATCTATGAGAAGGTTTGTGTTTAAAGAAGCGATTTCATTAGGAGTGGAAGGTCCTACGTTTTCGAAGGGAGCTGCTATGAGGCGAGAAGTTAAGATAAAGCAGAGCAACCAACGCATACATTATGCCTTAATCCATGTTACTTAAAATATCTGACAATTGATACCGCTCATACGACATCCAATTGCGATAGAGTGAGATTATAATCACAGAGAGAATTTCAATCTATGATCTTGTTACTTTTTTTAGATACTCTAAGAACACAAATATGTGTTCTTAGAGTATCTACGAAATGATTGTAATAGTAGATCTTACTTAAGCTGAATAGAGCAGAAATAGGCACCTTTATTACGATCACGAACTAGTAGTAAGATGGATTTAGTCGTGTTTTGATTAATTGCTTGATTAAACTCTAAGAGGTTTGTCACTTTTTTGTGATTGATCGTTTGAATTAAGCATCCTGGACGCAACCCCGCAAGCGCTGCTGGAGAGTTGGGTTTTACTTTGGTAATCACAACTCCTTCTTCTGTAGGTTTGTAACCAAGCTGCTTAGCATAATCTTCTGTTAATGCTTCAACTTGTAATCCTAATTTTTGCACAATCCCATTTTCAGCCATCACATTATCGGAACTAGAACCCAATTTTACAGAGATTTGTTTGGTCTCCTGATTGCGTTTTACCTTTAGCTGAATAGTAGAGCCTGGGGACTTTAGAGAAATTTCTGTTTTCAATCCTTCAGAGCTCTTAACAGGTTTATTGTCATATTCTAAAATAATATCGCCCTGTTTGAGTCCTGCTTTGTCAGCAGCAGATCCAGGAACAACTTCAGAAACAAGAGCTCCTTCTGGTTTTGATAAACCAAAGGCTTTAGCGATATCTGCATCCATTGGTTGTAGAGTAACCCCTAAGAATCCACGTGTAACACTTCCCTTTTCTAAAAGCTGATTCATAATGTTTTTAGCCATGTTGATCGGGATAGAAAAACTAATCCCCATATAGCCGCCGCTATTAGAAGCAATAGCTGTATTGATTCCAATCACTTCGCCTTTTGAGTTTAAAAGCGGACCACCTGAATTACCACGATTAATTTGCACTGTGCTCTGAATGAAGTCTTCTAAATCATTAATATGTAAATTCTGCCGTCCCTTGGCGCTAATGATGCCTTGGGTAAAAGTGGACTTTAGAAGAAGGGGGCTACCAATCGCAAAGGCGAGTTCTCCTATTTTAACAGAATCTGAATCCCCCAAGGGCAGATAAGGTAGTGCTGCTATTTCTTTTGATTCAATCTTAAGAAGAGCAATATCTGTATGTGGATCAGACCCTACTAATACAGCGTCTATTTCTTGTCCATCGTGCAGAACAATAGTGATTTTATCACAATTATTCACCACGTGCGCATTTGTCATAATATGACCATCAGCGCTACAAAAAAAGCCAGATCCTGCATTTTTTTGAGGGGTAGCTTGGGGCATTTGTCCAAAAAAACGATTAAATATTTCACTGTGAAATTCAAAAGGGTTATGCATGCCATAAGATTCATTTGCGTTACTTTGCGCTTTTATAGAGATAACAGCGGGATTAGTGCTTTCATAGATAAGATTAAACGCTTGTGATACCTGATCTAAAACCTGAGTTTCTTTTAGAGTGGGAATATCAATCGAGTTTGCACTAAGAAGAACAACGCTTAAAACAAGAAAAATAGAAGAGTGAATAGCTGACTTTTTCATAATATAACCTCTTTAAATTAAACTACAAATTGAGCATATAAAATATACACTTCTCTAAATTTTTGTAAATTAAGTAAAGACTTTAAGGTAGTTCTTGGTCAAGTAGTTTCTCTATAGTATCTTTAGCTACATTACTTGGAATAGCAAAAGAGAGTCCTGTATAGAAACCTTCTTTATAGCGCCACGTGCTTCTACTAACCCCGATTACTTCTCCATCTAAATTGAGAAGAGGTCCTCCGGAGTTACCTGGGTTAATGCTAAGATTGACTTGTAGAGTATCGGGCTCTTGGAACTTATCTTTTTTTAGGCTGCTTACAATTCCAAATGTTACAGTGGATTGCAAACCAAAAGGACTACCAATGGCTGCAACCCATTCTCCTAGTTCAATAGAATCGGAATCAGCTAAAGCCAAAAAAGGAAGACCTTCTGCTTCGATTTTAATTAAGGCAATGTCAGAAATAGGATCTGCTCCTATTACGACACCATCGAATTGTAATTGATTACTTAGTGTAACAGTAATTACATCTGCACCTTGAATTACATGCTCATTGGTTATAATATATCCGTCTTCGGTAATTAAGAATCCTGAACCAATGTAAGCTCTTTCTTCGTTATTTCCCCACAAAGAACTAATCCAGCTAGAAGATGGGGTTAGTTTTACTTGAATGAATACAACAGCAGGAACAGAGGCAGTTACAATCTCGGTAAAAAAATTGGCAGCTTTTTTATCTGAGATTTTATGGTGTTTAGAAGGAAAAGGATAAGCAGCATAGGTGTTATTTAAGCAAAAGATACTTAAAATAAGGAAAAAAAATACTTGCATAAAGAGCCTATTTAACAAAATTTACTTATCTTCTTTGATTTATTTAACTACTGTTTTCTTTTTTTTCTTGATAAGAAACGGCTAAATATATCAATTATATTTTTTATTTTACAACTTATTTTTGTAAATTATGTATTTAAATAGGGAAAACAGGCAGAGGATTTTGCAAACCAACATTTTCATTGTTGATTAGCTCTTGATTGGCAAAGGAAATAAATATTCCTTGGGCAAGTTTGGGCTTTAATTCTTTTTCCACGATGTATTTTACATCATTGATTGTTGCATTAAGAAGAGATTCTCGGAACTCTTGACGCATTTCTTTTGTTTTTTGACTGCGAAGACACCCATAGGCTATAAGAGCTCTATTTTCTGGTGAGACAGGAGAGTCTAAATCTTGTAAAATGGTAAGTTTTGCCTCTTCTAATTCTTGCGCAGAAATTTTCCCCTTGCAGATTTGATCAACCGCTTCGTGGAAATGATTTCTCGTGCCATAGATATGAGGATCTCGATAGGAGAGAAAATAAAAATGTCCCATTTTAGAGCTAAATGTTGCACTAGCACCATATGCTCCGCCTTGTTCTCGAATCCTTGGGTGTAGAGTCTTATGTTCAAACAAAACCGAAGCAATCATCAAAGCAGCCGCATAGGGATGAATGTAAGAAATGGTAGAAAATGCTTCTACATTGAATGCAACCTGCGAGGAGATCAAACGAATCTGAGAAGAAGGTAAAATTAAAGGCGTTTCAAATCGCCAAGGATTTGTTTTAAGAGTGGGTAACTGATTGAGATTGAAATAATTTTTGCTTTCTAGTTCTTCTAACATCTCATAAGAACAACTCAATATCAAATGAGGTTCATTAAAAGTAAAAATTTTTTCTTTTAGAGCTTTTAAGCGATCAATTACCTTAGGAAGATTGGTTGGTAGATCTTGACAGATAGCTTGTAGGGTTTTGAAGTAACGCAATCCATACCAAGCTTCATTGATATGCGTAGCTGTGGAAAAACCACTAACAGCTAAATGAGTAGCGTAGCGCATTGCCTGTCGATTTAATCGATTGAGCAAGGACGTGTAGATTTGTAAAATGAGCTCTTCAATTCGCTTAATCTCATCAAATCGAGGAGTTAAAAGTAGATCCTGCATCAAGGCAAATAATTGCTCTGCTTTGCGATATAAGCACTTTGATCGTAGATTAAAAGAGGGACGCAGTACTTTTGGATCTAAAGCTTGAGGATACAAGGAGCAAGAGGCGCTCAGCCCTCCTGTATGAGCCTGCATATATTCTAGATTCTCTCTATAATCTCTATTTCCACTTCCTAATTCAGATAAAATAGAGGTTAATAAATGTACATAGGGCAGATCTTCTTCTTCAATCGTGGGTAGATCAAAAAGCAGGTCTACGTACAAGATGTGATTAGTAAAGCAGTCGTGATGATAGATGGTTAAGTTTTTTGAGCAAATGACTTGCAGAGGAAAATCACGAATAGAGGTAGGGATATCGTTTAAAGATATTTTTGGCAGGCAATCTAGGGCTTGGGCTTCTGTTTGCTTTTGATACAGAGCTAGATCTCTTGTTTGTTTTTGAATTTCCTTGATTTGTTCCTTAGATAGCTCTTGCTGGGTTTTTTTCAGTCGTCTTAACTCTTGATTTCTCTCTTCTTCTGCTAGATGAGGATCTGGTATCATAACCAGACGAACACTATGAGGGTTGCTTAGGAAATACTTATCAATTAACCCTGTTAAATAAGTAGGCTGTTTTGTTTTCTCTAATAACTCCTCAAACAAAGAGTGCACCATCAACCCTGATTCAGCAGCACATCCATGTTGTTTAGCTAAAGCAGAGCGCATAAACAAAGAGAGACCAAAAGGAGATTGATCTCCTCCTATCTCTAAACGGGAGAGCTCTAACTGGTGAATGGCTGCATCGATTAAATGTTCTGGGATACCATCTATAACAATCTTTTTTAAAGTGTTTACTAAAACTCGCTCTAATTCATCAGCATCTTTTTCTTCGGTCCCTTTACAGACAAGAAGATAAGGCACTTCGCTCATCTCCATGCTTATGAAGCCCGTTGCAGAGATACAGAGTTGCGATTCAAGTAAGGCTCTTTTTAAAAGAGAGGCATCTGTTTCCATTAAGATTACATCTAAAACACTTAGTGCCAGCACATCTTCTTGTTCTATAATAGGAGCTGTTAAAAACCCAAAAGTGATCACTGCACGGCGAGAGGAAGTTTCAGAAGCTTCAATGGGATAGCGCATGGTAGAGAACTTAGGCGCATCAAAACGTTTTTGTCTAACCAAACAAGTAGCAGGGGAGCTACTTGCTTGGTTTAGCGTTTTTTCTGCGATAAAATCCAGGTGTTTTTGCAAAGGAAGATTCCCATAAAAGAAAAATAAACAGCGTGCCGGCTGGTAATACAAAGAGTGGAAAGCAATCAGCTGCTCATAGGTTAAAAGGGGAATCTCTTCTGGATCTCCTCCTGAATTAAATGCATAAGGAAGATCGGGCAGAAGCAGAGCCATCATAGCATGCCACATACGTGTATCAACAGAAGAGAGGCTTCCTTTCATCTCGTTGTACACAATCCCTTTAATATGCAGTCCTTCTTCTGGTTTTTTAGGATTGATCAATTCTAGACGATGTCCTTCTTGCAAAAAACTCATCCGTTTTAATTCTGGATGAAATACCGCATCCAAATAGACATCTAGTAAGTTATAAAAATCCTTTTCCACCTGTGATGCTGCAGGATAACAGGTAAAATCTGCCCCTGTTAAGGCATTCATAAAAGTATTCAAGCTTCTTCGTCCCATGGCAAAAAAAGGATCTTTTACCGGGTATTTCGAAGAACCGCATAGGACGGTGTGTTCTAAGATATGTGCTACACCATTTGAGTTATACGGCAGGGTCTTAAAAGACAAACAGAATAGATTCTCTGGATCATCGTTCTCAATATGCATAACAACAGCGCCTGTAGGCACATGCATAAGCTCGCGCAAAACACAGTGTAATTCATCGATAACTAAATATTTGGTGACGATAAAATCGCCGTGTTTTTCTCCAGGTCGTGTCAAAGTTTTGCAAAATGTATACATGAATCCAGCTAATTTAAGCGCTTAATAATAGATCAGCTCAAGATTTTAGTAAAGGTGATCTCATCTTTTGCATGTAGAGAAAAAGATAAGTATTGGTGCATTTCTTAAATTTAATTAAAAGTAATTATTTTAATAAATTAAAATTAAATTAATTGTATTAAAATTGAGTTTAATTCTTGATTTGTTATTTATTTAAAAATAACCTCATTAAGAACATATCCATTTATTAAAAAAACTATTAAGAGGTCTGTATGCCATTTATGTGGAATTGGCATGGCTTTATACATAAAAATAAATCTGAAGTTATTCCAGCTATTACTCAATGCGAAGAAATTCTGTTTAAAGGATATAGCTATCAGGCTCTAGATTCTTCCTTTCGCGAAGAGGTAGAGGCTGTTGCTATTTCATCTTTTCCTCAGCAGCAAGCCGAAGAAACCCCTTTAGATACTAATCGACAGATTTCTTATGATAGTAGCCAATCCATTTCAGCAATACCAGATATTAAACAAGAAAATAAGCAATACCGAGCCTGGATTAAAAATATAAAAATTGTATTACAAAAGATGCAAAAACCGGAATTAAGAAAGATAAGTGATTACAAAAATGAATGGGAATCTTCTATAGAGAGCATCTTAAAAGATCTTAGTATTGAAAATAGCCATTTAACAGAAGAATGTAAGAAAAAAAATCAAGAGATTCAGTTTTTAGAAGGTCTGCTAAGAAAAATAGAAGAAGAAAACATAGAAATGATAGATGCAGTAGCTAGTTATCAGCCATTAGAAGTTTCTGAAGAAGCAATCAAAAGATATTCCTTTTCTAGCTCAACAGAAACTATTGTGCCAGAAGAAGCTTCTATTAAATATGTTCGTGGAATATCTGAAGAATCAGGCTATAGCAGTCAAGAATCGATCTATAACTCAACAGAAACCATCGTACTAGAAGAGCCTGAGTCTGTATTCATGCAAACAAATACGCAAATAACAGAATTAGAAAAAAAGAATGAATTACACAAAGAATGGATTAAATCTTTAGATAAAAATCTTAACTCTAATCTAACTCTAAATTTTATAAAACGTTCAATGGCACCTAACTTAAAAACGTTTGAGGATTTAAAGTTTCCTTCATTTAAAAATGCAGAGTTAAAACAGGAAAATAAGAAAAAAAAGGAGATACTCCAGTCTTTAGGAACTCAAATAATTGAAAATGTAGAAATAAATACCGTATACCAAGAGCTTTTATCAGAGGAGATTTATCTTTATAAATTAAATAAGTTAGAAAAAAAGTTATATAAAGAGCAAAAAGAGCTTGAGGATATAGATAGTTATTTTAAAAAACTACATGAGAAGGCAGCTAAATTACATGCGGGTATAGAAACATTTACAAAATGTTTAGTTTAAACTAAAAAAATCATTTATTTATTAAAAACTATAAACTAAAAAATTATCATTCAAACCAGTTTAAGGAATTGCATTATGTGTGTATCGACTATTTTGAACCCCTTTTCTTGGGTATATTGCGCTCCTAGTATAGAGCTAAGCAATACTTATCAAGAAGGTGCGTCAGTTCAACAAGAAATCCATGCTGTTCCTTTGGAATTCACTTCTTTCAAGCCTGTCGTAGGCTTAAAGGAGGATTTAGAAAAGCAGTTGAAAAAAAATAATGAACATAAAACCTGGAATGGTTTTATAAAACCCTGGTTAGATGGTCTTAAAAAAGTACATTTTTTTTCGAGGGAGAGATTACAAGGGAAATTTTTGTTTCAGTCTAAGATGGGAGAAGAACTTCGATTAAAAAGAGGAAAGATTTTTCGATTAGAACAAAAATCTGTTTTTATAATAGATGAGGAGGTTTTTCTAACACAAGAAGCAAAACAGGGC
Organism: Candidatus Rhabdochlamydia sp. T3358; assembly: GCF_901000775.1. Classification (GTDB taxonomy): domain Bacteria; phylum Chlamydiota; class Chlamydiia; order Chlamydiales; family Rhabdochlamydiaceae; genus Rhabdochlamydia. The sequence continues at coordinate 59,613 of NZ_CAAJGQ010000010.1, read as the reverse complement.
TTATTAAAAGCCGGTCAGGATTTTCTATTAGACAGGGGAAGGGTTTTTTTATCGCAGATAGGAGAGATTTTTATAAAAAACAAGGAAGTTTTGCTCATAGAAAAAGGCAAGGCTGCTCTTGTAAATAGAGGGCAAGTCTTTGTGCCAAGAAAGAGAGAGATTTTTTTATCAGAACAAGGAGAGGTTTTTCTTGAAAGACAAGGAATTATATTTCAATTAGCAAGGGAAACATTCTTTCATCCTAGTAAAAACCAGCTTTTCCGATCAAATAAGGTAAAGGGATTTATCTCGGAAGAAAGAGCAGCTAGTTTAGAAGGAGCTGTGAAGAAAATGTTAATCAATTTTTTGATTAGGGGGATTAATCTAATAGAAGAAAATACAGAAAACGATAAACAGATTAAATCTTTAGAATCTCAACTAGAAAGGTATAGAAATCAAAATAAAGATCAAATTGAAGAAATATCATTAAAAAAAATGATAGCAAGCTGCAAAGAAGAAAATGATAGATATCAAATGTGGATTGATAATACGCTCTTCGCGCAAGATTTCCTCGACGCTCCTATTTTTTTTAATCCAAAACAGCTTTTAGGCAAACTTGTCAGAGATAATAGTAACTTAAAAATAGATAAAGAAAGAAAAATTGAGATGATTGAATCTTTAGAAAAGCAATTAGAATATTTAAGCAAGGCAGGGATTTCTCCCTGCTCTTGATTACCAGGTAAGGGACGAAGCTGATTGGTATTCTGTCACACGGGTTTCAAAGAAGTTTTTCTCTTTGCCAAGGTCCATTGTTTCACTCATCCAAGGGAAGGGATTTTTTGAGTGATAGACCGCTTTAAGACCGATTCTTTCTAACCTACGGTCTGCAACATATTGTACGTACTCGCGGAACATAGAAGAGGTAAGGCCAAGGATTCCTCTAGGTAGGCAATCTTGAGCATAAGCGATCTCTAATTCAACAGCGTGTTTAATTTTTCGAATAATCTGATTTTGAAACTCAAAAGTCCAGAGGTCTGGATTTTCTTCTTTAATTCCATTAATGAGATCAATGCCAAAGTTTAAATGGACGGTCTCGTCGCGTAAGATGTACTGGAATTGTTCGCCAATTCCCGTCATTTTATTTTGGCGATGGAAGGAGAGAATCATGACAAATCCACTATAGAAGAAAATCCCTTCCATAATGAGGTAATAGCCAATCAGATTTTCTAAAAATTTTTGCGCTCCTTGTGTTGTATCAGTTGAGAAATTAGGATCCAAAACCTCAGCTGTTAGCTGCATTTGAAACTCATCTTTAGCTTTAATGCTAGCGATTTCATTGTACATGTTGAATACTAGACCTTGATCAAGGTTTAAGGATTCACAGATATAGACAAAGGAATGGGTATGAATAGCTTCTTCAAATGCCTGGCGCAGCAGGTATTGACGCACTTCAGGATTTGTTACATGCTTAAAGATAGCCAGTACGATATTATTGCCAACTAAGCTCTCAGCGGTGCTAAAAAACCCTAAGTTACGCATAATCACTCTGCGTTCATCTTCACTTAAAGTTTTAGCTTTCCAGAGCTCGATATCTTTAGCCATAGGAACTTCAGTAGGCATCCAATGATTGGCGCAACCATTCATATAATGTTCCCATGCCCAATTGTATTTAAGAGGCATGAGTTGATTTACATCTACCTGATTGCAGTTAATCAGTTTTTTCTGTGCTACATTAACTCGTTTTCTTGTGTCTGTAGTTTCGTTCATAGTTATGATCTCCTTAAAGAGTTATTGGCAACTTTCACATCCTTCATCCAGGTTACAACTCTTGCGCTGCAATGCAATATTGCTTGAGGCGGATTTGTGTTTCATCCATCTAGGCTGCAGCCCTCGTTTATTGATATCTGTTGTCGATTTTTCAATCTGGGTAGCACCCAAAGAACGCAGGTAATAGGTAGTTTTTAATCCTTTTTGCCAAGCAAAGAAGTACATTTGATGCAATTTTTTACCACTGGGTTCTGCTAGATACAGATTTAAAGACTGCCCCATGTCAATCCATTTCTGCCGACGACTAGCACATTCAATGAGCCATTCTGGATCAATTTCAAAGGCAGTTAGATAAACCCGTTTAATTTCTTGAGGGATACGGTCAATTTCTGCAACAGAACCATCAAAGTATTTAAGATCATCGAGCATTTGTTGATCCCAAATACCAAGTTCTTTAAGGCGATCTACAAGGTATACATTAGGAACTGTGAATTCACCGGATAAATTAGATTTAACAAATAGATTTTTGTAAGAAGGCTCAATCGACTGTGTGACTGCTGTGATATTGGAAATGGTTGCTGTGGGAGCAATTGCCATAGTATAAGAGTTACGCATACCATGATTCTTGATCGAATCACGTACAATGTTCCAATTCATACTAGAGGTTTGATCCATATTAAGATTTTCTCTACGTTCTTTTGCAAGTAGAGAAATCGTATCTATAGGTAACAACCCTCTTTCCCATTTTGAACCTTTGTAAGAGGAGTAAGTGCCTTTTTCACATGCTAATTCACTAGAGGCTAAAATAGCGTAATAAGAGATCATTTCCATACTTTTATCAGCAAAAGCAATAGCTTCGTGACTTGCATAGCTAATATTTAATGCATAAAGAACATCCTGAAATCCCATCATTCCTAAACCAATAGGGCGGTGCCTTAAGTTTGCGTGGCTTGCTTCTAGTGTAGGATAAAAATTGATATCAATTACATTATCAAGCATACGCACGGCTGTGCGAATAGTAGCGCTTAATTTTTCTTCGTTGATCCCTTGAGGAGTCATATGCTGGATTAAGTTAACCGAGCCTAAGTTACATACAGCGGTTTCATCGGAAGAAGTATTGAGCAAAATCTCTGTGCACAGATTAGAGCTATGTACGACGCCTACATGATCTTGTGTAGAACGGATATTAGACGGATCTTTAAAAGTGATCCAAGGATGCCCTGTTTCAAATAACATACTGAGCATTTTGCGCCAGAGCTGAACCGCTTCAATTTGCTTAAACAGTTTGATTTTTCCAGATGTTGTCATCTGCTCATATTCTTTATACCGATTTTCAAAATCCATCCCGTAAAGATCATGTAGATCGGGAACGTCGTTTGGGCTAAATAGGGTCCACAATCCATTTTCTTTCACTCGTTTCATAAATAGATCAGGAATCCAGTTAGCTGTATTCATGTCATGAGCACGCCGTCTATCATCCCCTGTATTTTTGCGCAGCTCTAGAAAATCTTCGATATCTAGATGCCATGTTTCTAAATAGGCACACATAGCACCTTTGCGCTTACCGCCTTGATTGACAGCAACTGCAGTATCATTGGCTACCTTTAAGAAAGGGATAACCCCTTGACTACACCCATTTGTTCCTTTAATAATCGAGCCCGTTGCTCTAATATTTGTCCAATCATTGCCAATTCCCCCAGCCCACTTGGATAGCTGTGCATTATCGGCAATCATTTTAAAAATACAGCCCAAATCGTCTTGTACCGTTAACAGATAGCAAGAGGATAATTGCGAGTGAAGTGTTCCTGAGTTAAACAACGTAGGTGTGCTCGACATAAAGAGAAAGGTAGAAAGGACGTTATAGAATTCGATGGCACGTTCATTTTTTTGCTCTTCTTGCATGGCAAGGCCCATGGCAATACGCATCCAAAAAATTTGCGGTGTTTCTAGCCTCCGCTGTTCATGATGGATAAAGTAGCGATCATATAGGGTTTGTAGCCCAAGATAAGTAAATTGATCGTCTCTTTGTAGTTGCATAGCATGACAGAGTAGATCAAGGTCAAACTTTAATAAATCAGGATGTAGCCTGCTTAGTTTGATTCCTTCTTTGATATACTTTTTAAAGTAGCTGCGATGAGATGATTCTAAATCAGGATCTGAAGAGCTAATTTCCATGGTTTCTCGATAGAGGACATCTAATAACAAGCGAGCTGCTACTTTAGAGTAAGCGGGCTCAATTTCAATTTTTGTACGAGCTGCCATAATTTGGGCTAGGTCAACCTCTTTTTCCTTAATGCCCTCATAAAAGTTAGAGACCGTGTTTTCTAGAAGCTCATCAGCAGATACCAACTCTTCCAATCCGCGACAGGCTACTTTAATACGGATAAATAACTGTTTTTCCGTAATTATGCGCTTGTTTTGCTCTTGATCAAGAATAGTAAATTCACGTGTTGTTCTATCTTCTGGAATAGGATAAGAGAACTTGAGCTCATTTTGTCTGCCCAGTAAAGCTCTATGTAAGATAAAGTGCTTTGCTACACTATAAAAATCCGCTTTCATTAATTGCTGTTCGATTTCATCTTCGATCAAAACAGAGCTAAGGGTAACGCCTGTTTTAGAAAGGCTCAGCGCCCTGGCAACTACATTCTGTGTGAGCAAATTAATGGCTTCTACCACTTGTTTTGGAGAGAAACCTGTGATTTCCATAGAAGAGCGAAAGGCTTTTTCCAAAGAAGAAGCGATTTTCATGGGGTTAAAACGCACCTCTATCCCATCTTCTCTGATAATTTTTAAGCTTTGTGCAGAGTCATCGCGCAAGGCTTTATGTTGATCGCGATAAATAATATAATCTCGTGCTACATCATGATGACCTGCTTTCATTAAGCAAACTTCAACCTGATCTTGAATTCCTTCAACCGTTAAAGAAGTTCCTTGGACAGCTAATTTATATAAATCTTCAATCACTAGATTCACAATTTGATCGATAGATTGGAGTAAAGAGGGGCTAAGAGAGGTTTCTTTATCGACTTTCTTGGTATCGCGAAAGGCGCATTCAATAGCTCTTAAGACTCTTTCTTGACGAAAAGGAACAATGCTACCATTGCGTTTGACAACAGTGAAATGCTGTAGAGAAGTTTGAGGTGAGGAGTTACACTCTTGTAATTTTACAGGATCTTCTTGAGTCATTGAACCTTTCATATATTTTTTTGCTCCAAGTGTTTTAGTTTTTTATAAAGATGGCTTAAGATCTTTGAGTCTACTCGTTATGGCCCCTAGATTAACGTTTTAAGCAATTACAGCGAAGTCTAAAAAATAAAAGATCATTATACTACATATGGTAGTTTATTTGAATCATACACACCATATATAGTAGCCAAAAGCTACTTGTCTAGTAAAAAATATACTTTTTAAAAAGTTATTTTTATGCTTTTCTAAACAAAGAACTTAAGTGATTAGAGTGCAACAATTCTAAGAAACTGATACGATTTTATAGATAAGAGAAAAGCAAAAAAGCTTTAAATTTTTAAAATTAAAAAGGGGGTTTATGCGAAGGGTTTATCTCATTCCCAACATGATCACAGCTTTTGGTTTAGCTTGTGGGTTATTTGTTATTTTTAAAGTAAATATGGTAGAACCCGGTTCTGGATTATTTCAAGTATTAAGTATATCTGTGCTTTTATTATTAGTGGCGGCTTTTGCAGATTTATTAGATGGCGCTGTTGCTCGAGCATTTCGAGCAGAGAGCGAATTTGGATTTATTTTCGACTCATTAGCAGATGCCATATCTTTTGGAGTAGCACCTTCTGTTTTGCTTCTTAAAACATTATCATTAGAGCCTGGAACAGGATTGTCTTTTTTAGCCGTTTTAGGAGCTATGCTCTATTCCATCTGTGGTATTTTACGGCTCGTTCGTTTTAATGTAAAAACAGTAGAACCTAAAACAAATGCAGAAGCTTTATCTGCAAAAAAACATTTTACAGGCCTTCCCATTCCTGCTGCTGCGTTAGCTGCGGTTTCTCTAAATCTCTTGTTTGCTTCCGACTTTTTCCATAACTATTTTCCCCTATCTGAAGAAGCCCATGCTATCACTTTGAGCATTGTAATGATTATTTTAGGTTATTTTATGGTAAGTCGTTGGAAGTTCCCCAGCTCTAAAGCCCTACATTTTCGAGTTCCTTCTTTTCAGCTGGTTTTTGGGACTGTGGTTTCAGCTATTTTTATTTTTTATGGAACGCTTTATTTCTTTCCCATTATGTTAACCATTGTGACATGGAGCTATATTCTTCTGGGGTGGACCTTATCGATTATTCGCTTGATCGCAGGCAGGAAATCAAAAACTTTAGTGGACTTTGAGCCTGAGCATGAGGACTAATGAATAAGGACCTTTTTATTACTTTATTAGCTATCATTGGATGGGGACTTGTGGCTTTTGCACTTATGAGTCGAAAAAAACTAGAGATCTCCTTAGCTCTAGCTCAGCAAAAAGCAGAAGAAGCATCTACTTTAGATCTGCAACTAAAAGAAAAAGAGAAAGAGATTCTCACACTTTTGTTGCAGCAAAAAAGCTCTGAGGAAAGACAACAAGCCATGGAGATAGCAGAGCAACACTTTAAGCTCTTATTTCAATCTCTATCTTCTCAAGCTCTAGAGCATAATAACAAACAATTTCTATCTGTTGCTGAAACAGAAATTGCTAAATGGCGTATCTCTGCCCAATCAGATTTGGATAAACGCAAGCATTCAGTAGAAGAAATGCTTGTACCTTTTAAAGAGACCTTAATCAAGCTCGATCTAGAGATGCGTAAATATGAAAATGAACGCAAATCTGAGCGAGAGGTTTTTAAAGAGCAAGTGCGTGCTTTAACCGATAGTGAAAAACAACTTAAAACAGAAACAGCTAATCTTGTACAAGTGTTAAAAAATCCTCAATCTCGTGGTAGGTGGGGAGAGATGCAATTAAAGAGAATCGTTGAATTAGCTGGCATGCTTAACTACTGTGACTTTTATGAGCAAAAATATAAGGCCACAGAAGAGGCAAGCATTAGACCAGATCTTCTCATTCGCTTACCCGGCGGGAAACAAATTGTCATTGATGCCAAAGTTCCTTTAGAAGCGTACTTAGAAGCCATGTACAATCCTGACGAAAAGATCAAGGAAGCTAAGTTTCGCGATCATGCACGACATATAAGAGCTCATGTTAATGCTTTAAGCAAAAAGAGTTATTGGGAGCATTTTCAACCTGCTCCTGAATTTGTCATTTTGTTTTTACCAGCAGAAGCTTTTTTTAGTGCAGCGCTTGAATACGATCCTTCTTTAATTGAAGTAGGTGCAGAACAAGGAATAATTATTGCAACACCAACAACGCTAATTGCTCTTTTGCGTACAGTGTTTTACGGCTGGAGGCAGGAAAACTTATCCAAGCAATCAGAGAAAGTAAGAGAGCTTGGTCAAGAGTTATATAAAAGATTGCTTGATATGACAGGGCATTGGTCTAAAATGGGTAAGAGCTTAGCCCAAGCGGTTGAATCCTATAATAAAGCAGTGGGGTCTTTAGAGACTCGTGTTTTAGTAACAGCGCGCAAATTTAAAGATCTACAACTACTCTCTGAAGAGGTAGATTTAGAACCATTATCGGAAATTGATAAAAAACCACGAGATTTGCAAATTGCTGAGCTTGTGGCTCCCCTGCATAAAGACAAAGGCTCTTAAAAGCTTGCTTCCTCTGTCTAAATTGGGTTTTTTAGAAATCTTGAAAACAATAGAAGACCTTAAGAAGAGGTTATGAGTAAAGTTGTCCGAGGTATAGGAACGATGATCATTAGTAACGCCAAAAGATTAATTTAGCAAAAGAAAATCATCAGTCAGCAAAAATCAAATGTTTTGATCTATTATTGTACAAGCTGTTGTCAATCGAGTTAAATTTGATTGTGTATTGGCTTATAATTGATTTGGAGCAAAAAAGAATTTACTATGAAATAAACAAGAAGTACCTGGTTGGAATCAAAGCTAATCGACTAATTGCTCTTTCTAAAGAAGAGAAAAAAAAGGTTAGTACTAAAATCTAAATACGTTACCCTTTGAAGCTAAGTTTCAAGAGATTGTTCGAGAGCTTATCGGAAAAAAGATTATTTACTTATTTGAGAAACAGCAGCTTGAATACATGGCCTAATTCGAAAAAGTTGGGTGCTAGGTCTAGGAACATAAGATAGAAAAAGGTGTTAAAAAATAATGAGTTCTATAAAATATTAAATTTGAGATTATAAAAATTTCTGTTAGAGGATTTTAAAAGTCTCTTTAATAAAAAGGTTTATGGAAAAATCAAAAGTATTTGGTGCTTTAAGAAGTGTTTTTTTGCCTGTTCATCGCTTTGAACTTAAAAAAGTTGTTTCCTTGTTTTTCTTACTATTCCTCATTTGTGTAAGTTATGACGTGCTACGAAATTTAAAAGATGTGGTCATTCTAACAGCAAAACACTCTGGAGCAGAGGTGATTCCTTTTATTAAAGTATGGGGAACCTTTCCAGCTGCAATCGGTGCCACTTGGTTATACATTCGCTTGAATCGCTATTTTGACAAAACAGCTGTTTTTTATATTATCATATCAAGTTTTCTTATTTATTTTTTTGTATTTGCTTTCTTTTTGTATCCAAATAGTGAAAAACTACACTTACATGCATTAGGAAATTGGTTGTCTACCATTCTTCCCGAAGGATTTCATGGATTAATTGCTTTAGTGCGCAATTGGGTTTTTACCTCTTTTTATATAGTTTCAGAGCTATGGGCTACTTTAATATTGGGGGTGCTCTACTGGGGTTTTGTAAATGATGTAACAGACGTAGGTGAAGCAAAGAGAACATATGGGATTTTAAATATAGGTTCAAATATAGCTCCCATTTTAGGAGGGTTGCTAGGTTTAATTTTTAGTAAACCCTTTGCTATTTCTTTTTTGCCTACTAATGAGTATCCCTGGAGCCAGACAATTTATCAACTCATTTTGTTAGTGATAGTTTTAGGGATTGCTTGTATGGGTCTTTATGCTTGGATTAATCGCTATGTATTAACTTCTAAAGAAGAAAAAGATACCTGTTTGATCAAGCAAGAAGTAAAAAAACATCTTTCAATTAGAGAAAGCATAAAATATATTCTTCGTTCTAGATATTTAGTCCCGCTAGCAATTATTTTTTTGGGTTATAATATTAGCATTAATCTAACAGACGTCCTATGGAAAGCTCAATTAAAAAGTCTATTTAAAGATCCCAATCTCATGCTTGAGCACATGAATAAAATCACCATGGGAATTGGTGTATTAGCTACTTTTGGAGCTTTATTTTTCTCCGTTTTGATTACAAGACTTGGATGGACTTTTACTGCAGTTATAACTCCAGTAATCATGACTTTTGTAGCAGTTGGGTTTTTTACTTTTATGTTTTGCGCTGATTCATTAGCTGCTTTTTCAGCAACTGTTTTTGGTTTAGCTCCTTTTACAATGGTTGCGTACTGCGGATCTTTGCAAAATTGTTTGAGTAAAGCCTGTAAGTATTCTGTATTTGATGCTTCTAAAGAAATAGCATTTTTACCTCTTAATAGCGAGTCTAAAATCAAAGGAAAAGCAGCAATTGATGGTCTAGGTTCAAGTTTAGGCAAGTCTGGTTCTTCATTAGCTTATCAGGTGTTTATTATTTTAATGGGAAGCATATCTCTTTCAGCTCCTTTTGTAGCTGTTATTTTATTTGTCATTTTAATAGCCTGGGTTATATCTACTTTTTATTTAGGTAAACAATTTAAAGAAATGACTACAGTAGAAAAGCCCATTATTGTGCAAAGTCTATCAGGCTCTAATCTATAAAAATGCTAGTTTTAAGGCGTCTTTAAGTTTCTGATAATAAGCACCTTCGCCTTGCCTATGAGATAATAGGCGCAAGTTTAAGGATTTACAACTACTCTCTGAAGAAGTGGATTTAGAACCGTTATCGGAAATTGATAAAAAACCATGAGATCTTTCAAATTTCTGAACTAATTCCCTGCGTAAAGGCAAAGACTAAATCTCAGAATATTGTGCCAAGTCTCACTCTAAGTTTTTCATTTAGTATAGAAATATTAAAGCTTCGTAAGATTCCTTCTTCGGTCATCCCAATTTTAATAAGCGCTTTTCTTGCTCTTAGATTTAAAACATCTGTTTTAGCTTCAATTCTTTCCAAGTCAGCTCCAACCGAGTTCTATACGTTTATCATTTTTAGAGAAGTTACCAAAAGCGATTGAGCCCATGATAGTTTTAGTAACAGGATCTTCAATGATAAAGGTATATCTTGATCTAGACATTCTTTGTTGTAGAGCACCCTTAATATAGTTTGTAATGCTTGTTGAATCAGACATTCTTAAAGCAAAGTATGCCCAAATATCCTGGTTAAGAGCAAGTGTAGTTAGGTGTTCTTGATCAGTAATGTCAAGTGGTCTTAAACGTACTTTTGCATTCTCAAGTATAATAGTAAAGTTGAAAAAGCTTTCTTTGCTAAATAGGCTTTTAAACTTTGAGATCTGGCAGGAATGCATCTTTTTGTTAGTAGAGCTGTGTTTTTTAAAAAAGGAGCTCAAAACAAGCTCCTTTCATTTCTTAAAATTACTTAACGTCTAAAACAAAATAGGAGGGAAAAGCAAAGTTGTTATTAGGGCGTGGTGTAGCAATAAGAGAAACTCTTTTACCCACTAAATCCTGTAAATTGACAACGGTGCTATATACATAGGCAAGAGGAATATCTTTATCGCGTAGGATAAAATCGCCGGGTTTGTTTTTGACAGCAGAGTTATAAGCCTCAACAATTCCGGAAATGACATTAGCCGTTATTTGTTGCTCTTGATAGTAATCTTGTATGTTCTTGTTGTAGTTCATGTTGGTCCAAGTTAAGAAAAGAGCTTCTTCTACATGTTCCCACATTTTCATCTTATCGGTTTGATTGATGCAAACCGTATTGTCTGGATCAGATCTACCATCTTCTGTATCGGAAAAAGCGCTTTGGGTTTGCATGGCTTCTAAGTATTGAATTCTTTTATGTAGATATTTTTCTTGAAAATCCACTAGAGAATCTTTAGCTTGCTCAGAAACAGCAGCGATATCTCTATACTCATTGATTAATTCATTATAGGCATCTACTCGCTTTGTGAAATCGATTTCATCTACATTTTTATGTAGATCTGATTTTGCAAGTAAATTTGCTGAAGCTAGTTTTTGTTCTGCTGTAGCAATACGCACATCGAATTGCTCTTTTACTTCAGGTCCTCCTACATACTCTATATATTGCTTTGCAACATAAAATTGTACTTGTGGTGGACAATCAAGTTCAAACCATTTTTGATCCTTAGAAGAAATCAAGGGATTGTTTACAGCATAGCCATGATCAAAGAAGCCGGCACTAGGAGCATCAACACTTGGTTCTAAGCGAATATTGACGCGACTTCCTTCTATAAAGCTATCTAATACATACTTACGGGAGACATATACTTTAAAATCCTTTTGAGGAGAGACCACCCAAAAATCTTCTTTTTCTCCAACAATGGATAAAAGCTCATCTGCTTGCATTTCTGCAACGACATCACCTTCTAAACTTGGATTTAACCGTAATCTGACTTTTCTTCCTCTTACTTTACCAGTAAAAGGTTCAAATGATTCTTGCTGTGTTGAGAGAGAAATTGATGGGGTTTCAGAATTTTGAACAGCTGGTGAATCATTAAATACATCTTCTTGTGCAAATCCATCTGCAAAAAGTGAATGGAAGGAAAAAACGCACAAGGATGCGCAAAAAAACTTAAAAGACTTAGACATGCTACTACATTCCTCCTGATCATAATAATCTAGTCGTCATTCTAGGAAGAATTGTTTTTTCCTACCACAAATTTATCGAGTATGACAAAACATTTACAAGAAAATAGATGATTTAAGCTTATTTAATCCTTAAATTAAGTATTAATGGAAGAAAAAAAAGTTTAAGCAATATCTGTGCTCAATACTGCATGAATATGTTTGCAACGCATTTCTCCGCAAGTGCATCCAATGGGATCGCCAATATACACGCTGTATTTTTCATTTGCATCAAAAGGATTTGTCACAGCAAATAACTTATCACCTGTCTGCTCAATATCCCAAGTTTTGAATTTTAAATCTTTATCAGACACTTCTTCTTCAATCTCTTCTGTTTTATTTTGAGCAAAACGACTGATTTGACAATAAGGGCAGTTGCAGTGAGGATGCTCAGGTTTAGTAAGCAAACCATTCAGCATAGAGCCTTCATCTAAAGATTTTAAAAAGGAAAAAATATGTTCTAAAATATCTTTAGAGAGAAGAGGAGCCTCTGTCAATTGAGAGTTGTGCTGTAGAAGCAAGTCTACTCCAGGTAATATTCCTTTAAATGAAGCACTTAAGGTCTTTAAAAAAGTTGTGAGGTTCTGAAGAGATTCAGGATCCTCAGTTAGTTCAGAGGTATTGACGAGTTCCATTCCAGGAATAATTCCCAACACTCCTTTTGGCAAAATCATTTTCTCTTTATTAGATAAAGATTGTTCTTGCTCTAGGTATTGAGAGTGCATAGAAAAAATCGCTTCTAGAACACAAGACGTCAAGTTAGGAATTTGTACACAAGTTCCATTAAGAAGAGCAACACTAAGAACTGGCTTATTCTGCTGATTATCAACATACAAAGCTGCTACATTTTTCCAGGAGGTAGATATATAAGGGGGTATATTTAGCATTTTCTGATTAATTTTCATAAATTTCTCCTTCAAGTACAAAATCCATTATAAGTGATCTTCAAGTTCAGCGTCAAGAATTTAGCACTCGAAATAGTCAATTGCTGAAATTACTTCATAAGAGATTAATGTTAAAATACTTAAAATTTAGTTAAAAAAATTAGGTTGAGTCTAGTAAAAGAGCACGCTATGCTGCACTTTAACCTGAACTAAAGGAGAAATCAAGTGGTTCGTAAAACATTTATCATTGATACAAATATTCTTTTACATGACCCTGACGCGATCATTAAATTTCATAATAATGATGTCGTAATCCCTCTTGCTGTTCTTGAAGAGCTAGATGGAATGAAAAGATTTTCGGATGAGTTAGGGAAGAACGCTCGTCATGTTTTACGCTATATCGATGGATTAAAAAATGCGCACCCAGGTCAACTAGCTCAAGGAGTACCTATTGAAAATGATATTGTAGTGAAAGTGCAAATGGATACGAAATCTCTAGATCGAGGAGCCTTTCCTTTTTCTTTGGATCGCAGTGCCCATAAAATTGTTTTCAGCGCTTTTAAGTTAAAGGAGCAAGGGGTCCCAGTTTCCATTATTTCTAAAGATTTTATTGTGCGCGTCAAGGCAGAGGCTGTAGGGATAGAATCACAGGACTATATTAACTTAAGATTTTCTTACGAGAATATCTATAAGGGATATCGAAAGTTAGACATGAGCAAGAAAGATCTAGATCTATTCTATAAAGACGGGGTCCTACCGATTGATTTACCCGATTTATATCCTAATGAATATTGTTTGATTAGTTCCAAAGAGCAGTCATCTGCTGTGTGCAAATACAACTCCAAAAAAAAACAGCTAGAACCTCTACTCAAGCTACCAAGAGATATCTGGGGTGTTCATCCTTTGAATATAGAACAAAAATGTGCCTTAGACTTGCTGTTGCGTGATGATATCAAACTAGTAACCCTTATGGGACCTGCAGGAACAGGAAAAACCCTTTTAGCTTTAGCTGTGGGTTTGAAAAAGGTTTTTGATGATGGGAATCATAAAAAAATTCTAGTAAGTCGGCCCATTGTACCCTTAGGAAAAGATATTGGATATCTTCCAGGTAGTAAAGAAGAAAAGCTCTATCATTGGATGCAGCCTATTTATGATAACTTGGAATTTTTATGTGAATCAACAGGCTCAGCTAATTCAGCTGAAACGCAAAGATGGATTATGGAAAGTAAAAAAATTGAAATGGAAGCGGTAACCTATATTCGTGGCCGTACGCTTCCCAATATGTATATCATCATCGACGAAGCACAAAATCTAACGCCTCATGAGGTGAAAACCATTATCTCTCGAGCAGGCCAAGGGACAAAAGTAGTTTTAACCGGAGATCCTACGCAAATAGACAACCCTTATTTAGATAAAGACTCCAACGCTTTAACCTATACGGTAGGCAGATTTAAGGAACATCCTATCTATGGGCATATTTTCTTAGACCGCACAGAGCGCTCTGAATTAGCTGCTTTAGCCACAGAGGTATTATAGCTTTATCAATGGAAGTGATTGAAGTATTGGTTATAGGAGCTGGACCAACTGGAATGCTAATGGCAGCAGAAGCTGCTCGACATGGTCTTTCTTGTCGAATTATCGATAAAGGTAGAGCTTATGCAGATCGCTCTAGAGCTGTTGGTATTCCAGCTCGGACTATGGAAATCTTTGGACACCTAAAAATTGCAAAAGATTTTTTAGCTCAAGGGATTCAAATACAAGCAGCTGATCCAATTAGTCATTTTCAACGCCTTGCGCAGATTCCATTAAGCACATTAAAATCTCCTTATCCTTTTGTATTAAGCCTTGAGCAGGCCAAAACCGAAGAGATTTTGGCTAGGTATGCTGCAACGCTTGGTGTAAGAATCGAAAAAGGAATAGAATGTGTTCAGCTCATGCAAAGTGCGCAAGAGGTAGAAGTTGTTCTGCAGCATAGAGAATCGGGAAAAGAAGAAAGAGTTAAAGCCTCTTGGGTGATAGGATGCGATGGTGCTCATAGCCAGGTGCGCAAGCAATTAGGACTTGTCTTTGAAGGTAAAGCCTTTGCTGATATTTTCTCTCTTGCTGATGCACACATTCTCTGGGAGTATCCCCATAATGAAGTGAGTATTTTTTTAAATGCTAAAGGATTTTTAGCCGCCATTCCTCTTCCTGAGCCAAATCGTTATCGCCTGATTTTCCAACTCTTACGCTGCCGAAATCTTTTAAAAAATCATAAAAACCTACCTTATGGACAAGTTAGTAAGGAGCTAGTCAAAGAACCAAATTTACAAGAAATAGAAAATCTTCTTCAAGAATATGCAGGACAAAAAATCTATCTGACAGATCCCATTTGGATGGCAAATTTTCATATTAATAGTCGTATGACAAACACTTATCAAAAAGGACGTGTTTTTTTAGCAGGAGATGCGGCTCATATTCACAGTCCTATAGGGGCACAAGGGATGAACACCGGTCTACAGGATGTATTTAACTTAGCCTGGAAATTAGCCCTAGTTCACAAAAACAAAGCTTCTTTAGAGTTAGTAAAAACCTACGATTTAGAACGTCATAGAGTAGGTAAAACTATTCTAAAAACCACAGAATACGCCTCTTATATGGCAACTATGCGTAATCCTATTGCTATTTGGTTGCGCAACCACATAATTTCCTTCTTAAATCGATTTTCTTTTATTCGAAAATCTTTAGCTAATAGGATTTCCCAAATAGCCATACGTTATCCAAGAAGTTTTATTGTTGTAGATAAAGGATATTTTAAAGGTCCCAGAGCGGGCTCAAGAGCTCCCAATGCTCCCACTCTATTCAACGGAGAACTCTCAGATCTTTATACCATCTGGAGTGGCTCTACCGCATTTCAAATGCTTGTTTTTAACAACCTAGAAAGTTTGCAGCGCTTTAAATCTGCATTCATCAATGTAATTTTGATAACACCTAGCATGGACCCTACAGGAGAAGCGTATCAAATTTACGGAGCAAAAACCGCTTGTGTCTATATCATTCGTCCTGATGGGTATATTGGGTATCGCAACAAAAGAATCGATGAGTTAGATATAAAGGCATACTTTAATTCTATCTTTAAAACTTAGAAACAAATCAATGTATAATTGATTACACCCCTACTTTAAATATTTAAACAAAAGGAGCATATATGAGTTATCTCAACGTAGGTAAAGAGAAAGACCAAGATGTCACTATCTACTATAAAGATTGGGGAGAAGGAGATCCTGTAGTTTTTTCTCACGGGTGGCCACTAAATGCTGATGCATGGGAAGGTCTGATGTCTTTTCTAGCTTGCAATGGCTATCGTTGTATTGCACCCGACAGGCGTGGTCACGGAAGATCTAGTCAACCTTGGAAGGGCCATGATATGGATACTTATGCAAGTGATTTGGCTAAACTATTGGAAAATCTTAATTTAAATAAAGTAACTTTGATTGGTCATTCAACAGGAGGAGGAGTGATTGCGCGTTATATAGGTCTTTATGGAACAAAGAGAATAGATAAGGCGATATTTATAGGAGCTGTGGTTCCTCAAATGGTTAAGACTGCATCGAATCCTGGAGGATTGCCCCTAGAGGTATTTGATAAAATGCGCCAGGAAGTGCATAAAGATCGATCTCAATTTTTTAAAGACCTTGCTCCTTCATTCTATGGAGCAGATAGCTCCAAGTATCACGTTTCAGAGGGGGTGCTTGATGACTTCTTGTATCAATCAAAACTAGCTGCTTATCCTGCGCTCTACAAATGTATTAAAGAGTTTTCCGAAACCAATTTTACGAAAGATCTCGAAAAAATTGATGTTCCCAGTTTATTTATTCATGGGGATGAAGATAAGATTGTTCCGTTTAAAGATTCAGCTCTCTTAGCTTCTAAAATAGTAAAAAGTGCCAAGTTAAAAGTCTATAAAGGTGCTCCACATGGCTTATTCGCTACTCATAAGGATAAACTCAATGCAGATGTGCTTGCTTTTATCCATACAGGAGATGTAAAAAATTAGTGTTTTAGAAATCCGTTTTTAGCCGTCCAGAAAATAGGTTTTTTTGCAGTACCTTACATCTGAGCAAAGATTTTAAATTTTCATTAAATTATCTAGCATTTGGAAAGGATCGTTTTCTAATACAGGTAGAGTGGTCCAAATTTCTTTTAACATGCTTAGGCGATTCTTGGCCCACAGAGCAATTTTTCTAGCTTGTTCTTGCAACTGTTGTTGATCATGAGAATCGGTTGGACTGAGCTCATTGGATGTTTCAATAATAAGAAGAGACATCGTCGTCATTTCCCGTAATGCAACAGCTCTTTTCCAGGCTTCTTCATTAACCGGAGGTGGTGGTGTAGATACAAATGCTGCAACATGGCCACCCGCTATCTTAGCAGCATAAATAGCACCTACGGAAGCAATGGCAGCCATGATAAATCTAATGGGAGGGGGACACAAAGATGCAAATGGCAAAGTCCACCCGTGCCACCAGCTCATTGCTGTTAGCGTAGAAGCTCCAAGAGAACCCGCTATTTCTCCAAATGCCTGGCCTCTTGCAGTGTGTTCTTGTATAGAAGCCTGTAAATTAGCAACATCTAAAGATGCAGCTCTAATATATGTATTTTGATACTCAACAAATCTAGCTTGTAGCTCCTCATCAGCTCTTATAAGAAGATCACATCTATCTGAACTTTCTATGCCCATTTCACTAGATGGAGCATAATCTAGCCTGATATTTGCACCTATGACAGCGCTCATATTCCCCCTATTTTTTATAAAAAAAATTAGTCTAGAAGTTCTTCAATAGTTACTGACTCCAAAGGATCTACATCTGACGAATCAGAATTGTTACTGGCGTTTCCCTGTCTTGGTTGTTGCAATTTTTTTAATGCTTTGCTTGCAAGCATGCCAAGAGAGATTGCATCAAAGTCTTTTCCTTTATAACCACGGCTTCGCAATAGAAAAAACCTGTCAATATCCCCGTCTTTAGCTTTAAAGAAAGGCAAGCCTGTTGAGAAGGAGCTCAGGGGTATAGCTATAAAACACTCACTAAGAGAAACATTTAAAGAGTATCCAATAAGAGCTGGGAATGTGATACCTATGATTATAGGAGCTCCTACAGCTAATACCTTAGTAAAACCATTTAATCCTTTGTAAAAAAAACTAAGGAGATTAGATATCAAATTGCAGAGTCTATTTTCCAAAATAATTACAGCTTTAATGAATGCTCAGAACTTGATGCTTTTTTTAGAGAAATAATTAAAAAATGTCCCAATCTTAAAGATTTTCGGGCATCTTATGCGATAGGAATTGTATCTGATGAGATTTTAAGCCTTTTAATTGATCGTGAAATAAAAGTTCAGACCTTTGATTTGCAAAAAGCCATGGAACACGGGTATTCAGGCGAGGTTATTTTACAATTACTAGCTCTTTATGAAAAAGGATTTGGCGGTAAAGTCCTAGCTCTTGGTAGTGAATTCGCGCATCTTGCCATTTCAAAAAACTATTCAAGAGAAGTTGTTGAAGCGCTTAAATCCAAACAACTACCTTCAAAATGCATCGTGATGTGAAGGGATCTATTGTAAAGTAATATTTAATGCACGTAAAAGAGCAATAATACTCGAGGGACGAAATCGATTTTTTGGAAAAAGTAAATAGGAAGATTTCAGCTCTGGTTGGAATTTGTCCCAGAAAATCTCATGCCCATCTAAACGACATATTTTTTTTAGAGCTTTAAAAGTTAAGCTCGCTAGTAATACGATGGTTTGTCCTAGACCTATAACCTTTCCAAGCTCTTTAGCTGGCACTGGTCCTATTAAAACAAAGCGACATTGTTCTTTTTCTAACGTCTCTAATACTGATACCAGCAAATGCTCTGAAACACCGGAAGGAGCCTCTTTAGCTACCATGACATTATTTAGTAACCATCCTTGATGGGATTGAAGTTCATTCAATAAG
This sequence comes from Candidatus Rhabdochlamydia sp. T3358, assembly GCF_901000775.1. Classification (GTDB taxonomy): domain Bacteria; phylum Chlamydiota; class Chlamydiia; order Chlamydiales; family Rhabdochlamydiaceae; genus Rhabdochlamydia. Next base: position 41,157 of record NZ_CAAJGQ010000010.1, on the reverse strand, counting down.
GCAAATCCAATAATTTTTCCTTCTTGTTTAGCAAAAAACCATCGTTTTCCTATACGATCTGCAAACAGAGTTGGCGTAGCCAAATAAACTTGTATTCCTTTTCTTGCAGTAACCCATGCAGTAGCTAATTGTTCCATGGATTGTTCTATCTGAGGATCACTACCGGTATATTCTAAGATTTCAATTCCACTGCGAGAGGATTGTCTAACTTTTTTACGCAGCAATCTTGTTTTAGCATCTACATACTTAAAAGGATCAAGAAGGAACTTTTTCCCAAACTCAATTAAAGAAAAGGAGAGATGCTCTACAGCTAGATGAGCGAATTCCTCAGATACAATAATATAGATTACTTTCATGTTTTGGTTTTGGCAATATTTTTCAAACTCTTTAGCAAGAGCTATTTTATCTATAGGGGCACATACCGGATCTCCGTAAACAACAGCGTTTTTTAATTCGATACGATAGCCAATAATACCATCTATATGAGGAACAGAGAAAATCTGGGTTGTTTTCTCTAAAATACCATCTGTATTTACCTCTGCCCACTTACGTACCAGCTCTACTAGGCGCAGTCTATCAGCATTTATTGCAATCTGTTCCATGTATTCTATTGTTTTATTGTATAAAGCAACTCCTATCAAATTTTAATTAATCTAGTCAAATGAAGTTTTTTATCTAACCTTAAAGAGGTTTAATAAAATTTGTTGTAGAAGCTTTTTGCCCGAGGACTTTTTAAGCGCCTTCTGAACTCTTGATGAGTCGATGAAGTTGTCCTAAAAGGTAGAAAGGAAGCGATAACAGATTATACTCAATAGAAGAGCCAAGAGGGTTCTTTACATGTATGGGACCTAATCTAGGAACATCAGAATTAATCCTGATAGCAATTGTTTTCTTTTTCTCCTTCACGAATTGATGAAGTGACTTAAGAGTTCCGGTTGTACCTGCCTTTACTTCAAGGGGAATTACCTGATTCTCGTGTTGAATGATGTAATCGATTTCAGCTTTAGCTCCCTTTTTCCCTCTCTGCCAGTAATAGAGAGAAGGGGGGATATATGCAGGAGATATCGTACGTAGTAGCTGACCTACCAACTGTTCGGCCATACCTCCACTATTAATCATAGAAATTTCAGATACCGATCTTAATTGATGTAATGAAAGTCCTAAGGATGCACCACAAAGTCCACAGTCCAGCATGATCACCTTCGAGAACTTCTCATCAGCTTCTGCGCCAAGAGGTAATCCGTTGGCTGAGGTTGCTATAATTCGATGACATACTCTGGCTTTAGAAAGCAAATCAAGTGCCTGTTTTAAAGGGGCTGTACTTATCTGTGAATTGACATCCTTATGCGGTTTCTGTAGATCCGACAAAGAGCTTCTATATTGAGAAAATTGATAAGAATGGATACACCATCCTTACTCAAAACGGAATGGAGTGGGCAATTGGCTGGATAGGAACATTTAATACTTATAAATGGAGAGTAGGCGATCGGATTATTATCAATAAAAGCGATTATTCGATTGGAGAGAGTTATCTCATAATTAATGCAGATGACGGAAGTAGTGTTTGGGCCAGTTTAATCAACTGGAGGTAAAACCATAGCATATTAAAATGAGATAAAATACTTATACCAAGTTATATACAGTTATACATAAAATCGATATAACTTGGTATAATGGATCTAATCAAAAATGCGCGCTAGTGAATGCAAATCTTTTAACTCTTTTGCGTAGTGTAACATGTCAAGCTTTCTCCTCACAACATCTCGCGATATCCTAGCCTCTTTTTCTTGCACGTGTTCCATTTTTAAAAAATGCTTCTGTATCGAAGTCTTTAAAAGAACGAATCGCCCCTTACAATAACCTGTTTATTTAAATAAACCGAGATAGGGTATATAACTCAAGAGTTAATAGGCAAGTTAGAAGACATGAAGGCCAGATGGTTATGGTAGGGTTTTTTCACAAAAAATAGCATCTTTTTGTGAAATTAGTAGAACAGCTCATGAAAATGGCTAGATTGCTCCTTTCAAACCTTGAAAAGGTATGCTAGCATCTTGAGCCATGTAAAGGGATAAAATGGCTACAGTTAAAGCAACAATTTTCTTTGAAAAGCGGCTTTGGGTAGGGGCTTTTGAGCGGATCGACAAAGAAGGATATGCAATTGCAAGGCATATTTTCGGTAAGGAGCCGTCTGATCCTGAGGTTCATGAGTTTGTTCTTAAATCTTATCATGAACTGAAATTTGGGAAAGCTAAGGAAATTAACATTCAAATCCAGCGCATGAATCCAAAAAGAGCACAAAGAGAAGTCCGTCGTGAAATGGCAAGGATGAAGGAAACGACACAACCTTCAACTCAAGCGCAAGACTACATACGAGAGGAGCTTGAAAAGAATAAGAAAGACAAGAAAAGCATTAGCAGTGCCAATAAACAAGCTCGTAAAGATGATCAATTTGTACTCAGGCAAGAAAAAAGAAAAGAGAAGCATCGAGGGCATTAATGGGATGCTACCATTGGCGATGGTCCTGTTTGCCTTACCAGAGACGTTCTTCTATGGTCGTAAGCTTTTGAAGAAGCAGGAAACTATATGCCCTCATGGAATTAGGCTAGCAGGCTGTTAGCTAATTGTAAAATCAGGGTATCCCTTTTTCGCAAAGTGAAGCCTTAAAATGAAGGCAGAGATGCATTCAGAACTTTTGGTTGAGATTTTATTGCTCAAGACTGAAATTACAAATTTTTTTTAAGTCATTAATAATTAATATATTAATATATTAATACGTTTAAAAATGCACGGTTATCTAAAAAACCATGTATTGAAAATACACGGTTTTATGGCATAATCGAGGGAAAAGAGAGGAAAACATGAACCGGGAAATTCTCAAGCAAATCATCATGGATCAACTCAAATATCGATCCCCAAAGAATTTTTATTGCCGTACAGTGACTGAAACGATCCAGAGTTTTGTAAACGACCCAAATATCATTATCCTCAGCGGAATCCGAAGATCTGGAAAATCGACCATCCAACGCATGCTGCAGTTTGAATTGCTCAAGGCAAATAATTATTCAGATTACTACTTTAACTTCGATGATGAACGGCTTGTACATTTCCAAGTAAAGGATTTTCAAACGTTGCTGGAGGTATTCATAGAGCTATTCGGAGATCAGTCCGTGTTTTACTTTGATGAAATCCAAAATATTGAAGGCTGGGAGCGCTTTGTCCGAAGGCTATATGAGCAGGGAAAAAAGATCTATATTACAGGATCGAACGCAAGGCTTTTGAGCAAAGAACTGGGGACGCATCTAACAGGTAGGCATATTCAATTGGAAGTGTTTCCGCTTTCTTTTTTCGAAATCGTACGCCATGGGTACCCCGAAGCGCTTTCCAAAAAAGCTCTATCGACCACTGATGTTGGCATGATCCTGCATCATTTTTCCAATTATTTAAAAAATGGGGGAATTCCAGAATACGTAGAATTTGAAAAAACAGAATATCTGAAAGACTTACTGGAAGGGATTCTTTACCGTGACGTTATTGTTCGCTATAAAATTCAGGACGAAAAAGCGTTGCGGGAAACAGTCTATTACTTAGCAAGCAATATAGGGAAAGAATTTAGCTACACAAATCTGGCTAAAACTGTTGGTATAAGTAGTCCTCACACTATCGCAAATTATTGCGATTATTTGGAGCAATGTTATCTCTACTTCTTTATCTACCGCTACAGCCACTCCCTGCAAAAACAAATTCAATCCAATAAAAAATGCTACATGATCGATCCAGCTCTGATTCGAACGACTGGATTCCGGGTGAGCGAAGATCGAGGGCGTCTCTTGGAGAATGTGGTATTTCTTCACCTTAGAATGCAGTCAAAAGAAATCTATTTCCACAAGGAGAAGAAAGAATGCGATTTTCTTCTGAGAGAAGGGAATCGGATCGTTCAAGCTATACAAGTGACGACAAGTCTATCAAATCCTGAGGTAAAAAAACGGGAAATTGAAGGACTGATGGAAGCCATGAGAACCTACGATTTGCAGGAAGGGATCATTCTTACGGAAAATGAACACGATATAATCGAAATGGACGGGGTTCGGATTTTAGTGATGCCGATTTGGAAGAGGTTGTTATTTCAGCAAAAAATCCTTGATATGAAAGAGATTTAAATCAATTTCTAAGCTTGAAAGAGGGATCCCACGCATCCACTTGCTCTTTCGTATAGTGTTGAGTATTGATTCGGTGAATTGAGTTGTAATAGATATTGGCAAGAGCTTGTACATCTTCTGGCTGATAATCGCGAATGGATATTTCTGCTTTCATAGGCTTTTATCTTCCAGCTTTTTCAAGTACTTCAACTGGAGTCCAATTCTAGCCGAGAATGAAACATCGTGAGAAGTCGATGAGGAGTTCTTTGTGAGAGCATGTGTGAACATATTTATTATCAACCCTAACTCTAGCAGTAGATGCAGATTTTTGCCCAGGCGGACATTACATGTTTTGGATTAACTGAGTAGTGCCTCCAAGAGTAGAATTAAATTGAATATAATTTGGAGACTTTAAATCCTCGATAAATGTTTTTCCATTTTTTAATAGTCTAGTATGCTTTTCTAAACTTCCTCGAACAGAATTTATTCGTGTTTGGTTAGCTATGTCATATGATACTATATAGTCATCGTCACTTGTCCAACTTGAAAGAGTTCCCATGGATCTACTTTCTATGCGGTTCTTCACTGGAATACAGTATGAAACATAAATTCGACTGTCACTAAACGCCAAAATTGGATAAGTTGCAATTTTTCGACTGTCACTAAACACCCAAGTTGGATAAGCTATACTTGATTGCTTCGATAATGAAGATTCAGATTTAAGAAATTTGATATCGCTGCCATCCATTGCATAAACTTGCAAAAACCCTTTTCCGCCTGTATATCGTTCAAGATGTTTCACAACTATGAAGAATTTACCCGTTGGGTCAATCCCTGCCTTTAATACTGTACAGCTATCTTCTAAAGGAGTTGTTGATTTACAACTTCCAGTCGATATATCAAATACTTTAATCAGTGGTTGTTGATCTACGCCAGTTATCACAATCCATTTGCCTGATGGATGAATCTCATAGGAAGTTATCTCATTTGTAAATGGGGTTAGAGTATTAATAATATTTCCTTGCGCCGCATCCCATATTTCAATATCTCTGCCAGTAGTTTTAGCTATTAACCATGGCTCATGTAGTTCTGGTAGGTCTACCAAAGAAATTTCCTTTTCTGCAACTTTATTCTTATTATCAAGATCCCAAAATACAAGTTTTTGTAATGATTTTTCTTTCTTTTCATAACAATAAGTAATCATTTTTGATCCAAGACTAGTAAAATTTACATAAGCCCCTATGGGATCACTCTGCAGAACTTGTAAACTTGTTAATCTGGTTTTAGTCATAATCTTAAAAACAGTAAAAATTTGCTTGTCAAAAGAAACTAATAGATCTTTATCTTCGTTGTGCCATAGACCTGCAATTGGATGTTTAACCACTGTATCACAGAAAGATGTTACAGTTCGTGTCTGTGAATCCCACTCCCATATAGTTCCATTCTCACTTCCTGAAAATATGGTTACCTTATCGGGTTTATAAATGACAACATGCGATAATATTTTATGTAAGAACGATACTTGATTTTTTAAGGTTATACTAGCAACATCATAGATGCGGACTTCCAAATTCTTTTTAATAAAACTGATTTCATTTTCAGATGGTGAAAGTTGATAATTAGTCTGATTAGAAGTGGTCCCAAACGCTTTGGTGAAACTATGAAAGTTTAAGTATGCCTTATTATCATCAGATGAACAGTAAGCGCCTTTAACAGCAGTAACAGCAGCCATATGTATCCTACATTTTAAATGTTATAAAAAACCAAGAATAAACTTTATATATCCTAAGATATTTTTGTCACTTAGTAAATTGATGTACCGAACGAGGGGGCATAAGGCTTGTTTTGGTTTTCCCTTTGATTTAATCTTTTTTGATCTTTTTGCACGTAGACAAGAAAAAAGAAGCCTCGAAGGCATTAAAAATGCCCTTGAAAATAAAAGGTTCACTTCAAGAAAAGTGAAGCCTTAAGACTGATTGGAGGTGGAAAGACATATTCAGAACTGTTGATTGGAAAAAAAATAGTAGAAAGCGCAAAAACTTTAGCTTTCAGGAAATATCCAGCGAGCAATCAAAGCTGGTGAGATTCCAGATCGTTGACTCCAAAGACTATTTTCTGGAAGGAGTTTTGGAGCAACACAGGGTTCTTCAAACCCAGTCATCACCATACCATGTCTAAGCAAGATATTAAAATATTCTCGAATAGGTCTATGAAAAACCAGCTGCTCAATTGGTTGTCCAGGCTTTGATCGCAATTTGGAAGTTTTTAGATGAATGTAGTCTTTTACAGTGATGCATCCTGTAGGTTCAAATAAAACAAGTGGTGAGTTAAAGCAAGGGTGAGGAATAGAAAAAATAAAAGATCCTTTTGGTTTCATAAGCAATCGTAAGGATTCAAAAAAAGGATGAATATTTGACATATCATGCAAAACCATTGAGCAGACAATACGATCAAATGACTGGTTTTTAGCTAACTGTAAAAGCTGAACTTCATTTGTTAGGTCCATTTCTTGATAACTAATATCTGAACTTCTTTTTCGTGCTTGCTTAATTAGCGTAGAACTAAAGTCAACCCCAAAAACTTTTGATCCTTTTTTTTCCATACGACGAGCTAAAGCTCCATTTCCACAACCCGCATCTAGAACAATTTCTCTGCCTTGTAAGTCTAATAATTTTTCAATAGTAGGAAATACAAAGGCTTGGTGAAAATAATCTCCATCTTCAACACTAGCATCCCACCAGGAACCAAGATCTTCCCAGATTTGATGACATTCTGTATTGACATCTTCTTGTTTCATAGATTCTTTGATAAGAGCTTTTCTAAGCAACAATAAGGCGCTAGACTTTGTTCCTCAAGATAAAAAAGGCCAGGTTTTGAAACCTGGCCCGAATGGAGGTGGAGAGAATCGAACACGGTTAAATGGACCATTTTTTCAAGAACGCAAAAACGCTTCATTTTACGAGAGAAAACTCATCAAAAAACCGAATCGAAAAAGTCAGTGCGTAATTGAAATTTACGCAAATTTTACGCACTAGACGAGACGAAACTGGCTTAAAACTATTTTGATTTTTCTGTCGTTAGTGCTATTGTATTTGTGATTCCTGTGACAGGTGTGATTCATAGAGGATTAGTGTTACAAACTGCGCTTGGCAATCAAAAGAGAACTTAGATGGCAAAAAGTAAAAAAACTGTTTCCAAAAGGCAAGACGTTGCTCCCGCCGATTATGCCAAGTTTGTGACTGAGCTTAAGAAAAAGATACGGTCTGCTCAATTCAAAGCCGCTTTAGCGGTGAATCGAGAACTTATTTGCCTGTACTGGGATATAGGCAAGGAAATCGTCGAAAGAAAAGAAAAAGACGGTTGGGGTTCGGGTGCCATAGATAGGATCGCAAGAGACGTCCAGAATGAGTTTCCTGGGATCGAGGGCTTTTCTAGGACAAACATGGGTAGAATGAGGGCATTTTACCTAGCATATTCAATTTACCCACAAGCTGTGGGTAAATTAGAAGAGCTGCCTGTTTTCAATATCCCGTGGGGACACAATATAGCTATATTTGAAGGGGTTAAGTCTTTGGATGAGCGCCTTTGGTATGCCAATATGGTCATTCAAGAGGGCTGGTCTCGTAATGCGTTGATAGATTCTATTAAAATAAAAACTTATCAACGACACGGCAAAGCGATTACCAATTTTCATGATAGGTTGCCTAGCCCACATTCTAAATTAGCTCACGACACTCTAAAGGACCCCTATAATTTTGATTTTCTCGAGCTGGATAGAGAGCATGTTGAAAGGGACCTAGAAGACGGGTTACTCGCGCATGTTGAGAAGTTCTTGTGTGCATTAGGGCAAGGATTTTCCTTTGTCGGAAGACAAGTGAACTTAGTGGTAGGCAAAAAAGACTTCTATATCGATCTTTTGTTCTATCATTTGAATCTTAGGTGCTTTGTTGTGATTGAGCTAAAGGCAGTAGATTTCAAGCCCGAGTTCGCAGGTAAAATGAACTTCTATCTATCGGCTGTCGACGATCTCATGAGAAAACCTGCAGACAATCCAACGATCGGTATTTTGATTTGCAAGAGGAAGGATAATTTCATTGCAGAGTACGCACTTCGAGATATTCACAAGCCGATGGGCGTGGCTGAGTATGAAACGAAAATCGTCTCTTCATTACCTAAAAAACTCAAAGGACAGCTGCCAACCATCGATGAGATTGAGGCTGAATTAAGCGCAATCCCAACTCAGAAGATAAAAAGAGTAAAAAAGAAGAAAGAAAGTTAAGCGCGGTGCGTAGAACGTATGGGTTGGTTGATTTTGCAATTGGGCAACAGCTTGTTGCCTTAAATGAAATTGTCTGTTAATTAGGTGCTGAATTGCTATGAAATTAAAAGGAAAAAAAGTCATTGTAACTGGAGCTAATCGCAGCATTGGAAAAGGGATTGCTTTGCTCTTTGCTAAAGAAGGGGCTGAGTTAGTAATCAGTTACCGATCTGATAAAAAAGGAGCCGAAGAGACAGTTCAATCCATTCGACAAGAAAATGGGACTGTCGAAGCTGTATATGCAGACTTTTCTACTTGTAGCGGTATAGAGCAATTTTACCAAGAGAGCATAAATGTTTTAGGACAGGTAGATATCCTGGTTAACAACGCAGGGGGATATAATACTCTAGGTTTTTTCGATTTGAAGCCTCAAGATTTTGAACAATTGTTGCAGGTCACTTTAATGACGCCATTTTTCCTATCCCAGCTAGTAGCAAAAGGAATGGTACAAAAGCAAAGTGGAGGAAATATTATCAACATTTCTTCAATCTCTGGGGCTCGGCCAGTACTGAATCGCGTTGCACATGCATCAGGTAAGGCTGCATTGAACATGCTGACGCAAACTATGGCTTTAGAGCTAGCTCAGCATCGAATTAGGGTGAACGCTATTGCTCCAGGGTATACTCCTTATGAGGAAAGCTCTGAGTCTGATCCAGCGCTTAAAGACATCCCTCTCGGGCGCGCAGGACTTCCAAGAGATCAAGCTTCTGCTGTGCTTTTTCTTGCAACAGAAGAATCTTCCTGGATAACAGGGCAAATATTGACTGTGGATGGGGGGCATTCCATAGTTCTATCAATGAATTCTTAAGATATTAGGGCCCTTTCGTAATAAATGAGGGGAGTAATCTTTTTTAAAATGCGTAAAAATTGCGTAATTTCATTCGATAAACTCAACAGCATTAGAAAAAAGACATTACAGATAATCAATTCATTGAAATTTTCTCATATCTTCTGCTAAGATCCCTGCTCATATGCAACCTACATCAAGCTTTTTAACACAAAATGCAAAAGACATCCTAAAGGCTCGTCATCGTCAGGAACGAGATAAGAGGTTATGCGATAGAATCAAATCTATTTTATTATTAGATGATGGATGGTCATATGCACAAGTAGCATATGCATTGCTTCTAGATGAGGATACGATAAGACGTTACTACAAAACCTATCTAGAAGGAGGCAAAGAAGCCTTACTCAACCTAAATTACACAGGAAAAGCCTGTAAACTTAATCAAGAACAGCTAGATCAGCTCAAGACTTATGTAAGCAAAGAGATTCCTAGCTCTGCTGGGCAAGTCGTGAACTTCATAAAAAAACATTTTGCCATTCGGTACACTCTATCAGCAGTGATTTCCTTATTACACCGCTTAAATTTTGAGTATAAAAAATCAAAGTTGATTCCTGGAAAAGCAAATGCTGAAGATCAAGCACTTTTTTTGAAAGAGCTCAAAACCCTAGAAATGGATCTTTGTGAATCAGATGAAATCATCTACATAGATGGCGTTCATCCTCAGCATAATTCTAAACCTTCTTATGGATGGTTTAAAAAAGGAGCAAAGGCATTATTAAAAGCCAATAGCGGTCGCCAGCGAATAAATATTAATGGTGGGCTAAATGCTAATAACCTTGAAGTGACTACCATTGTTGCAGATTATATAAATGCGCAATCTACCATTAGCTTATTTCAGAAATTAGAAGAGCAATATCCCCATGCAGAACGCATTATAGCGATATGTGATAATGCAAGTTATTATAGGTCAAAACTGGTTTCTGAGCATCTCAACAACTCTAGAATAGAAATCAAGTTCTTACCCCCTTATTCTCCAAATCTTAATCTGATTGAACGACTTTGGCGATTCATGAATCGCAAAGTTCGAAATAATCAATATTATGAAAAATTCGTAGAATTCAAGAAAGCAACTCTTAGTTTTTTTGAAAATATTTCCACTTTCAAAGAGGAATTAAAAAGTCTCCTCTCTAAAAAATTTCATATTGTAAATCCTTAATTCTAAATCTCTAGAGTATACCAACCCATAAAACTCGGAAGTCTTTCAAAATTTTCTTCCACTCATCAAGCTGCTGTTTTCCGAAAGAGACGTCATCAATTACAATATGATGGCCCATTTTGGCAAGCGCAAGAACTACTTCTTGAAATGTTTTGCCTATCTTTTGAGCATACGGTCCAGCTTGTAATTCTTGAACGGGATTACCAGATGTATCCACGCTTTTTTTCCAGCTATATCCAAGAGAAGCTTCTCCTCCTGTCCAGTCATTGATTTTCTCAGGCATCCATCCAATGATTTTATCAATACCGACATGTAAAAAGGGCTCTTCAAATGCGTGTTGTAATGCCTTTGCAAGCGTTGTTTTGCCGCTACTTGATGGACCGTTGAGGTAGATGATTTGCGCAAGTTGTTTTTCCATATAGAAACAATAGCATAAGTGTTCTATCAGAGAGAATAAAAAAGGGACAAAAACAGGGAGGGTATTTTAAAAACTCCAGAGAGCCAGAAGGGTTTTGTACAACGACACCCATACATCTTTGAAGGTGTTTTCGTCTTTCGTATTAATCAGGCCATCTATAGCTTCTAAAGCATTCTTTTTTTGCTGCAATGAACGTAATAGCTCTTGGATCTCCCATATTCATAGGAATTTTTTTGAACTTCTCATTTAGCCATTTTTTCTTCCCAGGCCCGTTAAAATCCTTCATGTGCGCTTGCATTCGAGGGTCTGTTATGTCATTGACGATTCTTTGAGCACATTCACTAGAAAAGCATTGAATGAGATTCTCCCAAGATTCTGAGTTATCCAAGACATTTACACTGCTTTGGATTTTTAGATTTTCTCCAGGAAGAGGAACTATCTTTTCTCTCGTTGATTTTTCATGATCCTGTTTCATTTTCTTAAGTTTTTCTGGTGAGTAGTCTTTCCCTCCATTTGCATCTATTAATTTGGCACATATTTGACATAAATAAATTCCATTTGAAATAGAGGCCTTTTCGTCGGTTGTTGCAGATTCGGAAGCTCTCGGCCCATTTCTAGCTGCTGCGATAATATGCGCTGCTTGTCCTGTATGGGCGTGTTCAGAATCGCTTGATTCAGCTGCACATAGTGTTGAGATTTGACAATTGGAGCATGTGTATGCGGCTCGTTTTGCAAGAGCATTGATTGTTTTTTGAGAAAATTCACCAGTTCTTTTTCGTTGATTCATATATTAAAGTCATTAAATTTTTTATGATTTTAGCAGACGTTGTATGTCACTAAAAACAAAAGGCTTCAGTCGCTAAACTGAAGCCTTAAAATTGAATGGAGGTGGAGAGAATCGAACTCTCGTCCTTAGCAAACTCCCTACAAATGACTACATGCTTAGCATCTTCAAAATGAATTGATCTTGAGGAAGGTGCCACACAATAGACCAATTTGCTTCTTCTAATCTCGGGCATCTTCTTGAAGAAGCGAAGAGAAAAGCCCATACCAGGGTTAATGACAATAGTTCCAACGCTCCTAGTCAGGCATTAGACTATCGAGTTGCTAAAAGCGGTTAAGCCTTAAGCAGCTAACGCAAATCCCTCGTCAGAGGTTTTATTTTCTGCATTTATAGTTATATCGGATGATTTAGGAGGCCAACCGACGTCCTCCGCATGCCACTCATACTTTGTTTCCAAGTCGAAACCAGTCACCCCCAGAGGTAATAATAGCAGAAAAAAGCATTATTAGCGATAGGGGATAAATTAGCAAAGAATTTACAGTCATATGGCTGAAATATTATTAATAAATTATTAAGAATACTAGCTGCTTAATCTTTATCTATAAAGGGGATGGTTGTATCAGAGGTAATGGTTTTTTCTAAATATTTTTTTGCAAGATCCTGGCTGGCTTCAATATGCCCTTCTATTCCTTGGCTATATATTTCAAACAGGCGCTTACAAGCTTGAGGATGGAGTTTTTCTGCAGCTTTTTCATAATAGTTGATCGCTTTTTTAAATTCTTCTTTTTCAAAATGAATGTCAGCTAACTGAGGATATATGGTCCTAAGGCGAGAAGAGGCTGCAGAATGGTTAAGTTCAGCCTCCTTAAGGCGAAAAAAGACTGCAGAAGAGCCAGGTTCAACCTTAAGGCAAGAAACTTCAGAAGAGCTAAGTTTTACAGCCTTTTCAAGACAATCAACTGTTTTTTCTATGTTTTTTTCTATATCTATACCATAAAAATAGATAGGACTAAGTCTTAAGTAGGCCTCTATGCAACCCGCTTTCCCGGCAAGTTCATAATAGCTAATTGCTTCGCGCATATATGTTTCTTTTAAAGAAGACTTTGTATTTAACTTAATACTGTCTATAAAGATCTCTGCGAGATAAAAATACTTGTCCTGAGGTTTTAGCCCTCTATTTTTCCAAGAATAAATTTTGTCTGCTAAGCCAGAGCGCAGAGGCCCAGCTTTCCCAAACGAATCGAGTGCTTTATCTAGATTTTTTTCTACTGAGTTCCCAAAGAGATATCTATAACCCAACTCTAAACTAACTTTCTCATAGGTTGCCTTTTCATAAGGCTTAATTGTTTCCCTGTTACATTTTTCATATTTAATAAAATATTTTTCAGCCGATTGAAGGTCATTGTTATTTAAATATTTTATGACGTTCCCTAAGAGATTCTTTGCTTTTTCCGCTTTTTTTATTTGTATTCGGTTTGCGATATTTCCCAAAATAGGAATGTGAGATAGTTTTCCTTTTAGAAATTCTTGAGATGCTTGATTCATGCAGATTGTTTTACAGGATGGATCAATTCGCATAGTTGTCTCTCTGTATAATAATAAGAAATTAAAAAAATCAAAGATAATTAGTTTTAATTGCTGTTTGTTACAGCTAGTAAGATGTGTATCTGTTTATTAGTATAATTTATTTTTAATTTATATTAAATGAATTTATTTTTTATTATTAAGTTTGTTTTTTAATTTTTAAGAGATACGAGCTGGTGTTTTAAGGAGGGATTGGCTTATGATTGACTCTTTTAACCCCCTTTTATTTATATGTTTGATATCAATTCACAAGAAAGTTTTCCTGAGCGGGAAGAGCGTATTTTAGCATTTTGGCAAAGCCAGAACATTTTTGAAAAATCTGTAGAGCAAAATCGCTTAAATCCTGTTTTTTCTGTATATGATGGCCCTCCTTTTGCAACAGGACTTCCTCATTACGGGCATATTTTAGCTGGAACCATTAAAGATGTAATTCCTAGATATAAGACCATGCAGGGCTATTTTGTGCCTCGTCGATTTGGTTGGGATTGTCATGGATTACCTGTAGAAAATGAGATTGAAAAGGCTAAAGAGTTATCGGGGGCTTCTTGTATTGAAACGTTTGGGATTTCTCAATTCAATGAAGAATGTCGCAGTATTGTTATGCGCTATACGAAAGAATGGGAATATACAGTGATGCGCATGGGACGTTTTGTGAGTTTTGCGGATACTTGGCGAACCATGGATCTTAGCTTTATGGAATCTGTATGGTGGGTTTTTGCTCAATTATACAAACAAGGATTGGTTTATGAGGGCTATAAAGTGATGCCTTTCTCTGCTCAATTAGGGACGCCTTTATCCAATTTTGAAGCTAATCTGAATTATAAGGAAGTAGATGATCCCTCTCTTACCGTGCTGTTTTCTCTTGTAGATGAGCCAAATACTTCCTTTGTCGTGTGGACAACAACCCCTTGGACTCTGCCATCTAATCTAGCAATTATGGTGAATGAGAATTTTGAGTATGTAAAGATCAGGCGAGAAGATCATTACTATATCTTAGCACGTAATCGGCTAGGGCATTATTTTAAAGAAGGGGAGTATGAGACCATTGCTACCTTTAAGGGCTCTTCTTTGGTTTCTAAGCGTTATCATCCGCTGTTTCCTTATTTTTCTAGTTACGAAGGCTTTAGAGTCATTGCAGAGGTTTCTGTTAGCAGTGAAGAAGGAACAGGCCTTGTACATGCAGCTCCAGCATTTGGAGAGGTGGACTTTTATGCATGCAGCAAAGAAGGCATCGAAGTAGTTTGCCCCATTGATCATAATGGTAAATTTACCAAGCTAGTTCCTGACTACGAGGGTCTGTTTGTAAAAGATGCCGATAAAGAAATCATTCGGCGATTGAAAAAAGAGGGGAAAGTTTTACATCATGCGCAGATTCGTCACCGTTATCCTTTTTGTTGGCGCTCTGATACACCTTTAATTTATCGAGCTGTCTGCACTTGGTTTGTCGCGGTAGAAAAAATCAAAGATCGAATGATCGCTGCTAACCAAAAGGTTCACTGGGTTCCCAATCATCTTAAAGAAGGTCGTTTTGGCAAGTGGTTAGAAAACGCGCGAGATTGGGCGATTTCAAGAAATCGCTACTGGGGAACACCTATCCCTATTTGGCGTAGCGAAGATGGGGAAATTATTGTTTTATCTAGTATTGAAGATCTACAACAAAGAACAGGAGCCACTGTTTCTGATTTACATAGGCATTACATCGATTCTTTAACATTTATTGCAAATGGTAAGGAGTTTAAGCGCATACCAGAAGTGTTTGATTGTTGGTTTGAATCAGGTTCTATGCCTTATGCACAAAACCATTACCCTTTTGAAAAAAAACAAGAAACATTAGATCGGTTTCCTGCAGATTTCATCGCAGAGGGATTAGATCAAACACGTGGTTGGTTTTATACCTTAATGGTTATTGCAACAGCGTTATTTGACGAGCCGGCTTTTAAGAATGTCATTGTCAATGGAATTATCTTGGCAGAAGATGGCAATAAGATGTCAAAGCGCCTTAAGAATTATCCAGAACCGCAATTGGTTTTTAACCGTTATGGGGCTGATGCGGTGCGTTTATACCTACTGAGTAGTCCCGTTGTTCATGCAGAAGATTTGCGTTTTTCAGAACGTGGAGTAGAATTAGTTCTTCGCCAGATGCTGATTCCTTTTTGGAACTCAGTGGTTTTTTTGTCTACCTATGCAAAGATTTATCAGTGGGATCCCAAAGAAATAGAGTTTTCTGCTCCTAAGTTCGATATTGATCGTTGGATCTTGTCTTGTTTACAAGGATTAATTCAAGAGGTAACAGATGGGTTAGATCGTTATGAATTACATCGAGCAGTCGATCCTTTTGTAAAATTCATTGATCAATTAACCAATTGGTATATTCGTAGAAATCGAGCTAGGTTCTGGGCAGAAGAAGATACGATAGATCGTAGATTAGCGTTTGAAACGCTATATACAGTATTAATTAATTTAGCCAAAATCGCAGCCCCATTTATTCCTTTTTTAAGCGAAGGAATCTATCTTTATTTAAAAACTAGCCAAGACCCTCAATCGGTTCACCTGTGCTCCTTTCCAGTCTATAATCCTATGCATAGAGATCAGCTCTTAGAAGAGCAGATGTCTTATGTACAAACCGTAGTAAGTATGGGGCATGCATTGCGTAAGGAAAGTAAATTAAAAGTTCGTCAGCCTTTGCGCTCTGCCTTTATTGCGTCTTCTGAATTTGAGGTTTTAAAGCAGCTTAAATCACAAAAGCAACTAATTGCTGATGAGCTCAATGTAAAAGAGGTGATCTTTAAGGAGGATGAAACAGCATTTGTTCGACTTTTGGTAAAACCAAATTTTCGTGTTTTAGGTAAAAAAGTAGGCAAACTAATGAGTGCTGTCAAAACAGCCTTAGAAAATCTTCCTCAAAAAGAGCTGAATCGATTACTTGAAGAGAATCAATATGAGTTGATCATTGAAAACGAAACCATTCTTTTAAGCTCTGATGACATCGCAATAGAGCGTCAAGTAAAAGAAGGATTAGTAGCTTCTGCAACAGGTTCAGTGATTGTTGCTATTAATACTGTTTTAGACGAAGAGTTATTATTAGAGGGATTAGCAAGGGAATTGGTTAATAAGATTAATACTATGCGCCGAGATTTGAGTTTTGCAGTAAGTGATCGAATTGAGATTAGTCTTAATACCACAGAAAAAGTTAAACAAGCTTTATCTATTCATCAAGATTACGTGATGACGCAAGTACTAGGGGTAAAACTGGAGTATAGTTCTCAAGAAGAGGGGAGTATTTGGGATTTAAATGGAGAAAAGACCTTTATTGCAATAGCGCGCTGGGAATAAGATAAACCCTAAAACTTGGAAAAGACCAAAGTTTTAGGGTTTTAGATCTATTTTTTTTACAGAATTATCTTGAGCGTCTTCTCGGTTGAGGACTTCTGCTTCTACTTCTGCTTCTACTTCTGCTTTGTGGTTTAGAAGTAGAATCATTAGGATCATCAATGAATCTTTCTACTTCGTCAAGCATTTCGTAATCTCTAGAAGAAGCAAATGAAAAGGCTTTTCCTTTGGCTCCTGCGCGACCTGTTCTGCCAATACGATGGACATAATCATCTAAGGTCTTAGGCAGATCAAAATTGATTACGTGGCTAACTGCTGGTATATCAATTCCACGAGCCATTACATCAGTTGTGACTATTACTTTAATAAGCCCACTGCGGAGTTTCTTCATTGTTCTTGTTCTTTGATGTTGATTCATGCCGCCATGTAGAGCTGCTGCTATTAGGCCATCGTCGCACAATTTATCAGCAATTTGCTCTGTCTGTTTCTTAGTAGAAGAGAAAATAATAGCTTTTTCTATATTTGGATCAGATAAAATCTCATCTAAAAATTTATACTTTTGTTCTAAGTTATTTGTTTGACGAATGTGTTGTTCAATTAGATCATAGTTAGCAGCTGTCTTTTCAACAATAATCTCCATTGGATTTGTTAGCAGGTTATTTGCCAGATCTAAGACTTTTCTGTCATAAGTAGCGGAAAACATCAAAGTTTGACGCGATTTTGGTGCCATAGAAGCGATATACTTAACAGGTTCAATAAATCCCATATCGAGCATTCTATCTGCTTCATCCAAAATGAGCATCTCCAAATTAGATAGATGAATGCGCTTTTCTTCCAAGCATTCGATGAGCCTACCAGGAGTTGCGATCAGAATATCAAAATTTCTTGAAAGCTTTCGATTTTGAACATGATAAGGAATTCCTCCGCAAATAAACACACTGGTTATATGGCGAAGATGACGGCTTAGCTTGGTGGTTTCTTCAACTACTTGCATGGCTAATTCGCGTGTAGGAACCAAAACCAAGATCTTTGGTCCTCGAGAAGAGGATTTTTTTAATAATCGGCAAAGAGCAGGTAGCATAAAAGCTGCTGTCTTGCCTGTTCCTGTTTGTGCAGAAGCGCGCAAGTCTTTTCCCTTTAAAATTTCAGGGATTGCTTGTTGTTGAACATCTGAGGGAACTGTAAACCCTAAATCTTTAATTGCTTGAAGAATTAATGGTTCTTGAATGAGGTCTTCGAAATTTTTACTTGTCATTTTTTACTTACCTTAAAGTAGCATTGCATAGATTAATCATTTGCAACGACTAAAAAGAAGGTGCAAAAGAATAATGAGTAGTTTAACAAAACTAAATAATATAAACAAGATCTCTTAAATTCTAAAAAAGAATAGTATTTATAAATAACTTACAAAAACATAAAAAATTTATAGAATAGGTAGCTTGTTTTTTTGGATCCAACGATATAAGCAGAAGACAAGCCCTATAGCTCCACAGCTATATACAATGAGATTTGGTAGGTTTAGCCAAGGATAAAGAGGTTGGTTAGGTCTTCCCCATCGAGATCCAGGAGGCCAAAAAATCCAGCTAGGGCTTCCTTTTAAATTATCTTCAGGAACAAACCCAAAATCACGGCTATCTGAGCTCATTGCGTGATTATCGCCTAAAACAAGGTACATTTTTAAGGGGATAGTAAGGCCGTATTTTTTAATAAACTCCACATCAAGAACCCCATTTTTAAGCAAAGGAGGGCCATAATCCATAAAAGGTGTGGGAGAAGAGCTCTCTTTTCTTACAAATTCTACAAGAGAGGGGTCATCGTGTTTTAAGATCGGTGCTCCCATCAGATAAAAATCTTGATTGCGAAAATACGCATAACGAGCTGGTACTAATCGCTGCTCTTTCTTCTGTTTTAAGAATCGATTATCCCAATCTATTCCAAGATTGAACAAAAGCTGCACATTTTGTGGACTATATGCATATAGAGGATGAGAGGGTGGCAGTTCTTGATTCATTCCTTGCCAGAGTATGCGATAAGCCTTCCCATGATAAAATTCATAACACCCGTCAGGTATACCGGCAAGAACAGGAGCAAAGGCTTTTTTTCCAACACAAGTATCGGGATAGCGACACACTTGATGATTTTTTACAACAAAACGCGCTGTGTATAAATTTTGCATTAGCGCTTTTAAGTGGCTTTCTTGTAGTGCAATAATAGATGTGCTTAACTGTATTTTGGGATATACATTTTTATACTCATCTTTTGTTAATTGCACAGATTGCAAAGAAGGGTGATGTTTAATCTCTAAATATAAAACCCCCTTTGGAACTTCTTTTAAATGAAACTCTTTTAGTTCTTCTGAGTTAAGTAGCCTTGCCATGCCAAAGTTTTTAAAGCCCCATAAATCGCTGTAATCTGTAATAAAGTCAGAAACAGAGCTAAGCATTTTAGCTTGGTTTTTTTGTAGATTAAACTCTGCAACAGGCTCATTCATTTGGTAAAAAATAAGGGAATTATTGTTTTTATGAGAGAGCTCGACTTTGCGCTGGAAATTAATAAAGGGGATATGTTCAATTTGCTTTAGTGAAGTTAATTGCAATTCTTGGGTAATATCCTTACCGTCTTTATCAATCCCATATATCTGTCCTCCATAAAAATAGAGAGTGTCTCCTGGCTTGCCAATGAGACGCTTGATGTACTGTTTTTTCCCGGGGAATAGATAAAAATACATAGTATCTACATCGTAGATATCCATGTTTTCTCCAGTAAAAATCACAATGGAATTACGTTTTATTAAATCGGGATCGAAATACAAATGTTTTGTTTTTAAGGGAATATTGATTCCAAAATCTGTTTTAGACACAATTAAGCGATCTTTTTCTTTAAAGGTAGGACGCATCGATCCAGATGGAATTTCGTAGAGCTCAAACCACATTTGACGGATTAAGAGTGCAATGATTAAAGCAATGAATACACCAATTACCACATCCCGGAAGTAATCAAAGGATCCTTTTTTTAAGCAAGTCAGACCAAAGCCTTGAGCTTCTTTAGCTAGTCGGTCGGCTAAGGGTCTATCTTTTTGTAAAATCGCATTTTGTAGAGCGGTTAAAGAAGCCTCTATCTCAATACGGGTATCCACAGGTAACTTATATTTTTTCTTTTTATAGAGATGATACGTTTGGATCAGATAATGCTTAGACTTTCTTAGAGAATACATTTTTTTTTTAGAGAAAACCCACATTGTTACCCAAATTCTTTAAATAAATAGAACAGTATAGCAAGAGAATTTACGGGTTTTTTAAAAAGAGAGCAAGCTTTTTATCTTTTATAGAAAAAATTCCAAAATCGTTTCTTTATAGCTTTTTTTAAAGCAATAACCCCTGGATGTAAGGGGTCTACTTCTTCTGCTGCCAACCTATGTTTGTCAGCATAATCTCGATCCTTACATGCAAGGTGGTAAAATCCCATGCAAATCATAAACCCACGAAATTCAGAGTAATGAAAAGCAAAGCGATCTGGATAAAGCTCTAATAAATCACGTTTATGATTAAAAATATCTGGAATCTCTTGAATCTTCTTATGTCGCAGACATTGATCTGCATAGTTGATTTTAGCGTATAAGTAAGAGGGGTGCATCTCGTAAGTGATTTTAATGAGCTCTTCTGCTTGTTTAGCTTTTTTTAACCTCAAGTAAGCAAAAGCTAACAAATTAGCTACTTCTGGAACATCGAGATGATCTCTATAAAATGCTTCTAAAGTAGATAGATATTTTTCGGGATCCTCTTGAATTTGGCTGTGAATCTTTTGAAAGACACTCTTTTTTGAAGCATCTAGCTTCAGATAAGAGAGATCAGGCGAGAAAGTAATTCGGTAAAAGCAATCGGGGAAATAGATCGAAGGAATTTCTAATAAAGTAGAGTTTTTCATACTTATTAAGTATAAATCATTTGCGCTTTTTTAGGGTTCTCTCTTGTGGAAAAAATGTTCATAACTTAAATGGATAGCCATTGTATGAGTATTCTATTAAGAGAAAATCAAGAGTATTAGAAAGACAATCTTAAATTTTTATCTTTTTAATTATTAATAACTTAAATCCATGATCTTCCCATTTCTTTAGATAAGCAAACAGCTGCGGGGTAAATTAATTTTGTTGTGGAAAGCTTGTTTATAACTACCTTAAGTTACGAACAACAAGTAAGAAAGAAGTCTATTCCCAAAGAAAGTTTTCTCCCGACTGAATCTGCACAAGATTTTCTGATGCTGGGATTAAAATCCATCGGTAATAGCAGCCTTTTTTTAATAATTTACTTAAAGCATCAGGAGAAATATCTATAAATACTTCTTCACCAGATCCTAGTCTTAATTGGAAAGGAACCAAAACAGCCTCATTTGAGGAATCTGATTCTATAGCGTATAGCTTAATATTCTGACAGTATACAGGAGCTTGAATGGAAATGGTCCACATTTCAGGACTGCGTTTTATAGCGCTGGTAATACTAGGCAGTCGGTGAGGTATTGTTCCTTTGATAGGAGAAAGCAACCCTTTTCCTGAATCGATTGCACGGATAGTTAAGGTATAATGGGCACTTTGTATTTCAAGCCAATGAGGAAAAGGAAAAACAGGGTCCAGTGAAGAGAAGTAAAAATCGATCAAGCAATCCTCAATGATAGATTGATCATGAGGCCATTGTCCTTGATATACTTCAAAACTAGGTTTTTTAAGAGCTTTTCCAGAACAAACCAAAGGGGGATTCCAGATTGATCTAAAATCTTGTTCTCCAGAAGGTGGCGGAGGTCCAATTTTCTTTCGTGCTTCTTTATTCACTTTATACAAGGGTAGTTCTAATAGCTTAGACAAAAGAAACTCAGAAGAGTCGATGTATAGCCAGCTTTGCTTATTCACCGAATAGGATTCAATGAGTTTTCCTTGGCTTAAATCGATTTCAAAAAGAGACCAAGAAGTGTGCCCTGGTGCTTTTTCATTTAACCAGTTTTGCCAATGAACTTTCTTTACTTCCAATTGTGCTTGAGGAATAGAAATTTCTTCTAGAATGAGCTGATTCTTTTCCCTATGACGCAGAATTAAAACAGTATAGACGCCCTCTTGAGCAGTTACAATAAAGTCACCAGGAGTACCTTTTTCAAAACGATTTTTCAGGGTAGTGTTTGCAGAGTAAACACCAAAAGGCAGGGAAAAAATACATAGGATTAAATAGATCAATTTCTTCATGGTTTTGGCAATTGTACGTAAAAAGGCTTTAAATCCCACTCGATATTTTTGATAGCTGCAAAAAACCGGAGCTTATTTTGAATTAGCACGTTTTTAACAAGTTGTTTTTATAATTACTCTATAATCAATTTACTATTTTAATTTCTATTAACTGTAAGGAATATTTTGAGATAAAATAGAAATTTGCACTTTAAGAAGAGCTTATCAAGCTAGAGGCTCCTGTTATGCTAACTATCAGAAATAGGCAAACAACAAAAGAAATTATTTACTCTATATGAAAAAAGTGAGTATCATCCTACGGAAATCAAATAGGTCGTATTTCTCAATGGGATGGAAAAGAACTTCCTATTTCTAGAGTTACTCTTAATATTGAAACCTCTGTGATCATTAGTAAAACTCATATAAAATCCATGCCAAGGATATGGTCAATTAACGATTTTATAGAAGTGCCTTTAAATAGCAAATCAGGGGATGAGACAGTTAAATCCGTCCAAAGACTTCTTAGGGAATTTATCAAAAATTATCAATTTGCAAATCCTCATCAAACCCAAAAGCCTATATTTTACATCTATTAAAGATTCCAAAAATCTAGTAGTGATTTAATTTATATAATGAAATCCTGCAAATAAAGAGCATCATATGAAAAATCATCGCGCTATAAAAGTGATCTTAGGCCTTTGCTGTTTGCTATTTATCCCAAATGGCCTTACTGCTGATGAAGTATCTTCTGATTGTCAAAGCGAACTGTCGCAAATCAATGAGGAGATCACCTATTTAGAAGAGGTAAAAACCCGTTATTTTGCATTGGTTTTAATCCATGAAGAACAAGCCATGCGTTGGCAGTTTGACCCTCATTTAAAGCAAGAAGCCAGACGCTCTTTGAAGTTGGCAGATTCTGAGCGTAGAGTGATTCAAGAGATTCAAGAGCGGATTGATCTCTTGTGTATTCGTAGGGATCAACTTCTTAAGTCCTCTTAAGAGGTTTTTTCATGAGCCAAATCACCAGATAAATAAAAGCTCCAGATAGAGCTAGGTTTAGCGTTAAACTAAGGCCTGCTAGTTCTAAAGCGATAGGAGGGAGTTGGTATTGAGTAGAAATCATTAAAATTCCAGCACCTACTTCTCCTCGAGGCCACATGGCAACACTTAAAGCGGTTCTCTCTCTTAAGCTTACTTCCTTTTTATAGCAGAACATGGGGAATAGTTTGCCTAGGTTAGCAAGGACTGTCAGCATAAGCACATGAAAGGAGAGCATCACCCAAGAGATATGCCCAAAAGATATTTTAGCTAAAGAACATCCTACAAGAAACATATAGATAAATTTAAGGCTATTATCAAATTTAATGGCGATAGGTTGCTCTATTTTTTTATGGGGAGCTTTGAGAACACATCCTAATACAAAGGCTGGCAGTAAAATTTCCAAATCTAAAACATCAACTGCCTTAAGAAATTCTATAAGCCCTGTTAAAAGCAGCGCATAAATAAAAATACAGAGTTTATTTGTAGGTAGAGATACTCGATGTAAATAGCGGTAAGCAACGATTAAAAGAAGAACGGTAATCAGTAAAATAAAAATGATTTGAGATTGTAGACCAATATATATAAGCTGGAGAGGAACAATAAATAATACAGTATCTAAATCATCAAAGATGGCTAAAATTCGGACTTTTTTAAATACCCAAGTGCCAGCTAGACCTGCAGCCATTAACATGGCAAATAAAAGACCTGTTGAAGTAGGTGCAGCAAACCTTCCAATTAAGGCTGATTGCTGAAGGGTTAGATCAAAAACTAAGAAAAAATAAGCACTACAAAAGATCCAAGGAAAGGCTGCAGCAGTCATTGCGATCAGGTAATCTTTTCCATAACTTTTGAGGTTTTTTTTATTTAAATCAAACTCTGTACCTACTTCGATCATAATATAGGCTAGAAGGGTTAGAGTAAAAAAGTGTAGATAGCTTTGATAAGAAGCTAAATGAGCGGTTTGCGAGACAGTAATACCAATGATTAAAAGTAAACTGTATATAAAAATCTTGTGCATAGGGATTTTTCCTTTAGGTCTAATTCCTTAAGTAAAAGATCTATGCACAAAAAGCAAGTTAAATCTAAAGAGCAGAAGTAGCGGCTTTCAAAGCGGTTTCAAATAGAGAATGCAAGCTATTTTCTACTTTTTCATCTTCCAAATGAGGTTCCCACTCTAGCTGAGTATGAGAATCGCTGATCACAACCATTGCCCCTAGATCGATTTGATGAACATGAGCTATAGCGAATAAAGCGGCTGTTTCCATTTCAACAGCTAATACTCCTTCTTGTTGAAAATGCTGGATTTCCAATGAGGTTTGTCTATAGAAACCATCTGTTGTCCAGGTGCTGCCAATGTGATGAGAAGTATTTGTTTGTTTTAATAAATCGGTTAAAAGATTAGTCATACGGCGAGGTGCATGGATGTATTTACTAGCTTCTATATAGTGATAGGAGGTTCCTTCATCGCGAACAGCTTTTTCAAAAAGCACAATATCCCCAATACCTACTTTAGCATCAAGCGTGCCAGCTGTACCTATACAAACAAAACGAGCAACTCCCCAAGCAATAAGTGCTTCCATTTGATGAGCAGCAGCAGGAGCACCGGTTCCTAAGTAAGCGATTGCAATCGAAGGAAAATCGTCTAGTAAGAAAACCTTTTTAAAACAACCTTCATAACTCTTATGTTTATATTTTTGTAAGATGGTTTCTAAAAAGCGTCCATGAGAACAAAAAATAACGGCTTGAGGAGCATTAATGGTAGGCAGTAATCCTTTTTGACGATTGTATTCCAGCCATTTAGCTGGGGTGATCAAAGAAGGATGACTATATTTTTCATGTAATTGGGGTAACATATTTTTTTAAACCTTTTTAAATTATAAAAATGATAGCACAAATCAATATAAAATATAACTAAATAAATTTTTATTTATTACGTGTTTTTAACCATCCGTAGATTAGACCCAAGATTATTCCAAAAACTACATACCCTAATAGTAAAAGAGGTTTTATAAAGAAATACTCTTCAGAGGGGCATTCGGTTTTCATTTTAGCCATAAGCATTAGAAGATGGATTATCCATAAAAGCACTCCATATAAAGCCCCCCAAATAAGGGCTCTTTTGGGTTTTTTGGAGATTTTACAAACAGCTACAGCAAATATAGCTCCTAGAATAGCTGTTAAGAATAAATAGAAAAATAAACTGCTAAAGATATTAGATAATCCAACTAGCTGCCCAATAGCTGTAATAGAATCGAAATGGAGTAAAGCAAATGCGAGGATGATTCCTGCAAAAATCCCGCTTAAAACACCAATAATTAAATTTCTTTGAGAAAAAGTCCTATTTTGCATCAAATCCCTCTATTTATTTTATTATCATCTTATGTAATTTACTGCAAAAAATGAGTTGTACCAAAAAAAAGAATCTGGAATAGTTTCTATTCTATAAAAAAATAGTTTGTGATTTATTTAGAACCTATATGATTAAAAAAGATAATGTAGAATTCTGCCCTTGCACCAGTGGTTTGTCTTATCAAACATGTTGTCAACCTTTTCACAATGGCGCTTTGGCAAAGAATGCCTTGATGCTTATGCGTGCACGCTACGCAGCTTATGCACTTGATTTAAGTTCTTATATTATTAAGACCACCCATCCTGCAAGTCCACAGTATGGCGATGACCATGAAGAGTGGGTAAAAGAAATCTCTCATTTTTCCAAAACCTTTCAGTTTAATCGATTAGAGGTGCTTTCTTTTAAAGAAAAGGAAAAGATTGCTACTGTAACTTTTGTAGCACACATATCTCAAAATGACCAAGATGCTACATTTACAGAAAGAAGCTACTTTGAAAAGATCAAAGATCAGTGGCTCTACAAAAACGGACAACTCTGTGAAGGACGTGTTCCTAATTTGATGACTACAGAGCAATTAAAGGTATTGCCTCTTGCCTATTATGATGATCCCATTCTCCGAAAAAAAGCCGAGCCGATTACAGAAATTACAGAAGATGTAAAAAAGCTCATTGAAGAGATGAAACAGACAATGGATGCTTGTAATGGGATAGGGCTTGCCGCTCCTCAAGTGCATCACTCAATCAAGCTCTTTATGATTAGAGAGCCCACCAATAAAGAGCTAGATAAAAACAAAGTAAAATGGGGAGAGCTAAAAGTATTTATTAATCCCAAAATATCTTCTCCTAGCGAAAAGACATGGAAGGAATCGGAAGGATGTCTATCGATTCCAAATATTTATGCAGATGTAGAAAGACCTCAAGAAATAACTGTTGAGTATATGAACATAGAAGGAAAGATCCTCAAGCAGCGTGTTTCAGGCTGGGAAGCTAGAGTCATTCTGCATGAAAATGATCATATTGATGGCATCTTATTTATCGACCGACTCAGTCAACAAGAAGCTGAAAAGCTTACACCTTTTTTAGAAAACTTAAAAAAGCGCATACATAATAGCTTTATGTTATAATATAGTTTTTTATGCGTTCTTTATAATTACACGCAATAATTTCAAAGAGAAAATACAATGAGTTTAGCTATTTCTAACGCTTTTATTCAAACAATTCCTATTAGAGTTGTAGGAATGGCTCTTGGCTACTGTGCCTATGAAAGGTTTTCTCAAGTTGTAAATGCAAAATCTTCAACTGTACCCACTAATTATTTACCTTATATAGGACTTATTGCTGGCGCTTTAGCGATCACACAGCAAGCTATTGTCATCTATGCTGTGGCGCTTCTTGTCTTGATTCCTTTAAAATATGCAATAACAAAAGAACAGCCCATAAATAAAATCCCCTCATTTTTGGAAGATATGCACAAGGCTGTGGGTTTAGAGGATCACAATTACATTCCATTACTAAGAGCAACTAAACAGATAGCGGCTTTTATTAATAACGCTGAAAAGCGCAATGTGATGATCACAGGCCCTGCTGGTTCAGGCAAAACAGCCTTAGTAGAAGATATTGTTCAAAGAATTTGCAAAAAGGACTCCTCTTTACCTGAAAACCTTCTTACTAAGAAATTTTATAAAGTTTCTTGTGTAGCTCTTATGAGCGGTACAAGCTACCGAGGCTCTCTTGAAGAGAAAATTGATAAAATATTACAGTTTGCTAAGAGTCAAGAAAATGGTGTAATTATTTTTGATGAAATACATCAACTTGCCATGGCCAATAAAAACAATATAGGAAATAATAACATATCTATTTTAGATTTCTTTAAGGAAGATTTAGCAAGAAGCGAGATCTCTATTATTGGCATGACAACTAATGAGGAATTTGCACGTCATTTAAACGATCCAGCTCTTGGGCGTCGCTTCAATAGAATTAAATTAAAGCATCCCTCTTTTGAAGATAGTTTAAAAATGCTAGAAGAGCGAACAAAGGGGCTGTTAAAAAGATACCCAAGCATTACTATTGCAGAGGATATATATAAAGAGGTATTAACTCTTGCGCAAAAACTACTGCATCAAAACTCTTCTCTCATAGATCAAGGTTTTAATCTTTTACAAACAGCTTTTACTGTTGCTAATTCTGAAGGTAGAAATCGTATAGATAAAAAAGACATGGAAAATATCTGCAAAGAATATTTTGACATGAACCCAGATACCTTTGTTGATGAGAGACTTGATTAATCGGGTCATTAGTCCAATCTCGGTAAAGATTCTTCTTCCTGATGTTTTAAAAAAATATTTGACACTTCTTTATAGTTAAAGTAGTTTGAAAAAAAGTGCTAATAGTCTTTTAACTCATTTTTCAAGAGCCGATAGACAATCCGCTTTAAGAAGAACACTTTATGAAAGCAAAGCCTCAAAAAATTTTACTTTTTGTAGCGAATGAGTATGAAGATCTCGAGCTACAATATCCTAAATATCGTCTACGTGAAGCCGGAAAAAAAGTTGTAGTAGCAGGGGAGAAAAAAGAGTCTTACAAAGGTAAGCACGGCTATCCTTGCACAGCTGATGTTACATTCAAAGAAATCAGGGTGGATGATTTCGATGCTTTAGTGATCCCCGGCGGTTATGCACCGGATAAATTGAGAAAAATCCCTAGAGTATTAGAAATCACTAGGAAATTTGCTAGCCAAAAAAAATTGATCGCATTTATCTGCCACGCAGGATGGATTCCTATTTCTGCAAAAATCCTTAAAGGGATTCGATGCACCTCTTATATTTCTATTAAGGAGGATATTCTCAATGCAGGAGGAAAGTGGGTAGATAAATCCGTGGTTGTCGATCGACATTTCATCTCAAGCCGCTTCCCTGAGGATTTACCCGATTTTTGCTCTGCTATTCTAAACTATCTTTCTCAAGGTTGATATGCGCTCTATCTGGAAGGGAGCTTTAAGCTTTGGTTTGGTGAATATCCCTGTGCATATGTATACAGCTAGTTTAGAAAAAGAGCTTTCTTTTGTTTTATTGCATAAAAAAGACCTTTCAAGAGTCCGTTATGTCAGGATATGTGAAGTAGAAAACAAAGAAATCCCGTGGCAAGAAATTGTCAAAGGTTATGAGTATAAGAAAGGGGACTTTGTGATTTTGCAAGATAAGGATTTTGAAAAAGCAAATTTAAAAAAAACAAAAACGATTGAGATTGTTCATTTTATTAAAGAGAATGAGATAGATAGCATTTATTACGTAAAGCCTTATTACTTAGAACCTGCTAAAAATGCAGAGAAGGCTTATGGCTTATTACGAGAAGCTTTAAAAAAATCTAAAAAGGTAGGTTTAGCTAAGTATGTACTTAGGAATAGAGAACATTTTGCAGTAGTTAAAGTTCATGAAAATATGATCATTCTTAATCAATTGCGTTATCAAACGGAAGTTTTACGTGCGCAAGATTTAAAGATCCCTTCGATAGAAAAAATAAACCCTAAGGAAATGAATATTGCTATTGCCTTGATAGACCATCTTACTACTTCTTTTAAACCTAAAGAATATAAGGATACTTTCACAGAAGAGGTTAAGCAAATCATCAAACAAAAATCAAAAGGTCGTCCCATCCACCCTAAAACTCAAGAGCCTAAAATCAGTAAAGTTCATGATATTATGACGCTTCTTCAGAATAGTTTGGAAAAAGAGAAAAAGCCAAAAAACAAAAAACGCAAACTTTCATGAGTCTTAAAGAATATAGATCTAAAAGAAACCTCAAAAAAAGCTCAGAGCCTTTATCAGGAAAAAAGCACACAGGCTTCTTGCGTTTTTGTGTCCAAAAACATGCTGCTCGACATTTGCATTATGATTTTCGCTTGGAGTATCGAGGAGCTCTCTTAAGCTGGGCTGTTCCAAAAGGCCCTTCCATGAATCCTAAAATCAAACGCTTAGCAATAAAAGTAGAAGATCATCCCCTTGATTATCAATATTTTGAAGGAGTGATTCCCAAGGGAAACTATGGAGCCGGGACAGTCAAAATATGGGATCATGGTTTTTATACCAGCGCTGATGCTACTGAGCCTAAAAGGATAGAAAAAATCCTTAGCCAAGGGTTAAAAAAAGGCCATTTTACCGTTATTGTAAAGGGAAAAAAAGTCAAAGGGGAGTTTGTGTTTCAAAAGCTGAAAACAGACAAAGACAATACATGGCTTCTGATGAAAAAAGCGGATGAATATGCCTCCTCGTAAAGTGCTTAATTTTATTTCTCCTATGCTAGCAACGTTGATCAAACAACCATTTGACGATGAAAATTGGATCTTTGAAATCAAGTTTGATGGATACCGCGCCCTTGCCTTTATCAATCACAAACACGTTCAATTAAAATCTCGGAACAATCAGCTATGGAATACAAAATTCCCTTCGATCATAGCTAGCCTTGAAAAAATTGACTCGCAAGTTATTTTTGATGGAGAGCTAGTTGTATTAGATACAAAGGGAAAGTCTCATTTTCAATGGATACAAAATTATCAGAAAGAGCCTAAAGGGGCTTTATATTATTATGTATTCGATTTGCTGTATAAAGATGGAAAGGATTTAAGAGAGCTTCCTCTGATAGAGCGTAAAGCGCTTTTAGAAAAGTATCTAAAAAAGCTAGCTCTTCCTCAGGTGCGTTTTAGTCAACATTTGTTTGGGAAAGGAAAAGCCTTTTTTAAACAAGCAGCAAAAGCGCATTTAGAAGGGATCATAGGAAAAAGAGCCTTAAGCACCTACCAATCCAGGCGAAGTTTAGATTGGGTAAAAATAAAGAACATTTTGAGACAAGAAGTTGTCATAGGCGGTTTTACAAAACCAAGAGGTTCTCGCACAAAATTTGGAGCTTTGCTAGTAGGGGTTTATAATAACCAAGAAGAACTAAATTTTATTGGGCGTGTTGGGGGTGGGTTTGACACCGCTGTTTTAGAAGAGATGTATCATAAGCTAAAGCCATTGATTCAAAAAAATAACCCTTTTAAGAACCATCCGAAAATCAGCGCAACTTGGGTCAAACCCCAATTGGTCTGTGAAGTGAGTTTTACCGAATGGACGCAAAATAACAATATGCGACATCCCATTTTTCAAGGTTTAAGAACCGACAAGAGGCCTAAAGATGTTAAAAAAGAAACCCCTAAAAGACGATAAAGAAAAGCTTTTCTTAACGCATTTAGATAAAATCTACTGGCCAAAAGAAAAATATACAAAAGCAGATCTTTTACATTACTACAAGCAAATAGCTCCTCTTATTCTCCCTTATTTAAAGGATCGGCCGATTGTATTGTATCGTTTTCCCAATGGAATTCAAGAAAAGGGATTTTATCAAAAAGACATCAATTTTTCTCATCCGAAATGGATTAAAACCTATCCTATTCGACATGAAAATAAAGTCGATCATTACCTTCTGATTCATGATTTGCGAAGTTTGCTCTTTGCCGTAAACTTAGGAAGTATCGATTTACATCCTTTTATGTCGCGTTGTAAACAACTAGAAAAACCTGATTATTGCCTGATTGACCTAGACCCACATGGGGTTTCTTTTCAGAAAGTGGTTGAAGTAGCTTTAGTAGCTCATGAAATTTTAGAAGAAGTTGGTATCAAACATTATTGCAAAACATCTGGTGGCAATGGCCTCCACATATTTATACCGCTTCACGCTAAATACAGCTATGAACAATCAAGGCAATTTGCAGAGCTTATTTCTCTTTGTATTCAAAAAAAACTCCCAGATAGCACTTCTTTAGAAAGAAGTCCTAAAAAGCGTCAAAAAAAAGTGTATTTAGATTGTTTGCAAAATCGTGCTGGACAAACAGTTGTTGCTCCTTATGTTGTGCGCCCGCGACTGAAGGCGCTTGTATCCACTCCATTAACTTGGAAAGAGGTGAATAAAAAGTTAGATCCTGCTGTATTCACCATGAAAACCGTTTTGCCTCGTTTCAAACAAAAGGGAGATCTTTTTAAGGAGGTGCTTACAGCTAGAGTGAACATGAAAACAGCATTAGCGTATTTGTATAGGCTCAAATGAAATTTTACTGTTTTACTATAAGTTTAGCTTCTGTTATGAAAAAGTTTACATAGAGGCTTTAAAGAAGGAGTTATGTATGGATAAAGAACAGTTTGAAGGAAAATGGCATGAGTATAAAGGAAAAATCAAAGAAAAGTGGGGAAAGCTCACAGATGATGATTTAGCGGAAATTCGCGGAAAAAAAGAGGCGTTAATGGGAAAAATTCAATCTCGTTACGGATACTCCAAAGAAAAAGCAGAAAAAGAGCTATCTGAATTCTGCGGTAAACACAAGTCTTGTGGCTGCAAAGGACCTTGTAACTGTGGGTGTGGACACAAGCCTTGTGGTTGTAAAGGGCCTTGTAACTGCGGACAGAAACCTCGTCATTAAATCTATCCATATACCTATAGTAATGGTAATCTTTTAAGATAACCAATTATGAAGGTAAATAGGATGGCAGTACTTGGAGTTGATGGAAAAAAGCGCTGTTTTGGGATTAGTGAGCTTTATGCAGAATATCACGACAACGAATGGGGAATTGCTGTCCACAACGACCAGCGCTTATTTGAGATGCTCATTCTTGAAGGGGCACAAGCAGGCTTAAGCTGGGAAACCATCTTAAAAAGACGAGAGGGATACCGAAAGGCTTTTTATTGTTTTGATCCTGCAAAGGTTGCCTTAATGAGTGATTCAGAGCTAGAGGCTCTACGCCAAAACCCTGAAATTATTCGCAATCGGTTGAAAATTTATGCAGCGCGCCAAAATGCTCAAGCATTCTTGAAGATTCAGAAAGAATTCGGTTCTTTTGATTGCTATGTTTGGGGGTTTGTAAACAAAAGTCCTATCGTTAACCACTGGCGGGGACTTAAAGAAATCCCAGCTACTACTGCTGAGAGCGATGCTCTTGCTAAAGACTTAAAAAAACGCGGTATGACATTTGTTGGTTCTACGATTATTTATGCGTTTATGCAGGCTGTAGGACTAGTTAATGACCATATTACAGAGTGCTGGTGTTATGGTCGGTAGCTAATCAATAATAATTCCAAGATACTCTAATAAGGATAAAACTTCTGGATTAGAGAATCTTGCTTTCGATAACTTGTTTGTTAATGGGTTGATAGAATAGTTAATTGCTCCCACAAAGGTTGCTTTACTCAGATTAGTATTGTGAAAAGTGCTACCTTGTAAATCTGAGCCTGTAAAATTGGACCCAGTTAGGTTTGTATCTGAAAAATGGGTATCTCGAATAACACATTCCTGAAAAAGAGTATTTTTTAAATCAAGACCTGAAAAATTAGAAGTGTCAATTAAACACTTTTTGAATTTTATGGATAAAAACATTTTGTCGCATTTGGAAAAGTCAATACCAAGAAGCTTGCAGTCTTGAAATTCAACATCTTGAAATCGACAGCCCTCTATTTTGATAAGGCTTAAGTTACATCCATTTAGTTTGCAATCCAAGAACCGTGTATTTCTCAAGTCGCTTTGAGTGAAGTTGCTGGTTTCAAAAATCACATGGGAAAAAATCTTATTTTTCAGATTAAAGGTTGTATAGTTTTCTTCTTTAAAGATTTGGTTTTCAAATTTCTGTTTTAATAAAAGAGACATTACAACCTGTTTGATAGTTCATGAAGTAAAATTTGCACACCATCCACATCTTTTTGAGTAGTATTCCAATTTTTGTTCATATTAGTCATGTAGAACCTCTGCTATTACATTAGATTGGACTAATAGCTTTTTAACTCTTGGGATTCTTTGTGCAAGGTTTATTTTATCTTCATAAATATTGTAGGCAAAAGGAAAGAATTTATCATCTTTTTCAACCCATCCTACAAACCAGCCTATCTCTGAATTTTTCCCATCTTTTCCCGTCATAGAACCAGTCCAGCCTGTTTTCCCAAACAAATTCCATCCTTTGGGCAATTGATCTACAAATAACAGCTTTTTTGTCATTTGCATAGCGTTATGTGAAATAGGAAGTTTTCCAAGAATGGCTTTTTGAATAAGATCAACTTGTTCTTTAGGAGAGATTTTTAAAGAAGAGACCAGCCATGCTTTTGTTAAGCCCCCAGATATATCTTGATTGCCGTATTCTAATAAGGCTAGATATTTTTGCATATTTTCCCGCCCCAATTCTTTTGCTAAGATACGGGAGAACCAAACACAAGAGGTTTTCATCCAAGATTGCGGGGTTTGAGGAGTTTTCCAGGACTCTAAGAAGTGATCATAGCCTTCTTGAAATAACCAGATTGGAGTTTTTTCATCCTTTAAGATCTCTTTGTCATATCCCATCAAGCTTAAAGCAATCTTAAATGTAGAACAGGGAGTAATGCGTTCATTGAGATGTGAACCTAGTTCTACTATTTTCTCACCCGATATGCCATTAATGAGAAGAAAGTTTTCCTCAGCTGAAAAAGAGTATGCGCAGGGAAAAACAAGTAAAAAACAAGCCATTAATTTTGAAAATAGAGATTGATACATAAGAACCTCATTTGGATAAGAAAACACGAGCAAATTCGTTTTAAGATAGTCTAGAGCAATCTTGTTTAAAGTTCATCCTTTTTTGATCTTAAACACTAAAGTTTGGAGAGCGAGGGAAGCCCTAATAAAAGAGTAGGACTATACATTCAATAAACTTTAAAAACTATCTTGTATTTATCATTGATTTCTTGATAAAACCGTTACCTAACCTTTAAACTTATGGAGTTTTAAGATATGGCAGTTTCTATCTCAACGATAGCACTAATTGCTTGTCATGGCGGACCAGCGGACCACTTTGCAACATATGCTGAAGCATTAATTAAGCAAGGGTATAATGTAGAAATTCACGCAAGCGGACCTGCATTAGAGAAATTTAAGCAGTGCGGTACAAATATTGCTTATCGCTTTGACTTAGATGATAAAAGTCCTGAAGAGCAAGATAAGTTGGCTGAGAGAATTGCTAATAGTTGTTCTAGAGCTTCCATAGTCATTACTGATGTTGGACATGATTTTGATGTGAAAATTCACGAAGCATTAAAAGAAAAAAAGATCACTCATTTTGCTTATTACGATAATCCAGAAAATTTCGTGCCTGGAGGATATTCTTCTACCGCTGCTAAAGTGATGAAGCTTGCACAAGGGGTATTCTTTGCTAATGCCCATTTAGCTAAGGATAAGATTTGCAGCGAACTTGGAAAAGAAATAGATTTAACCGGTTGGAATTGGGTATTACCCAGTGAGTCAAGCAGGAGTAGTAGCTAAGAAAAGAGAAACTGAACATGAAGCTAAGCGTGCAGAGTTTTTAAAGAAGCATGACATAGAAGATACAGGACAAAAAGTATGCGTATATTTTGGTGGAAATAACGAAGAGTATTTCGAAAAAGCGTTCCCTGCATTTCTGTCTTTTTTAAAAGCAGACGATCTTAACTTAGAAAATGTAGTCATAGTTGCTCATCAACATCCAGGAGCTAAAAAAGAGAATCTAGATGTTCAAAAATTAGATGCATGCTTAAAAAGTTTTAGTGACAAACCAAAAGTAATTGTATCGGATTTTTCTTCAGATGATGCGCAGGTGTTAGCAGACGTCGCATTATACTATCAAACAAGTATGTCACCGCAATTTATTTTAAACGGAATTCCTACGGTTCAAGTTGGTCATAAAAAGTATGAAGATATTCTTGTAAGAAATCATCTTGCTCCTACAGCAACTAACTCAGAGGAGTTCGTTCAGATCATTAATCATCTAAAGGATCTGAAAGAGCAGCCTAAAGAAGCTATTTTTAAGGGTCTAGGATATGAAAAAAAATGGCCTGAGAACTTTGAAAAGGCAATAGAAGAAAACATGTTAAGGAAATAGATCTTTTAACCCTTGTGCATAAAAGAGAAAGAAATCTTTAAGATTTCTTTCTCTTGGTTTTACCAGCCACGCTAAAAGCAATGGCTATCGCTTGATTCTCTTTGTAGCCTTCTCGACGCAACTGACTAATATTTGCAGAGATGGTTTTCTGGCTTTTTCCTTTCTTTAATGGCATTTACTCTCTCTGAAATTCTTGATAACTTAAATTTTTCTATACTTCTTTTTTTAGAAGAAGGTCAAGGTATTTCAAAAAACGAGATGGATTTTTTAAGCTTTACTAACCTTCTCAGATATTTGTTTAGTCTGGAAAATGAATCGAGCAAGCTCATCGAGGATAATAGCCATTTTTTCTTGCTGGCCTGCACCTGATCCAACTGTATCAAAGCTATATTTGAAAGGAGCAATTATACGCACAGTTAAATCTTGCCTATTGATATAAGGGGCATTTGTTATAGCTAAATAGCGCCCATGAGGGGGCTTTGTCTCTAACCAAGCTTTCACGGTGTCATCTGTTGTAGGTCGAATGGAGCTTTCACCTTTTGCATCTTTTTTCATGAGTGCGTTTATAAAATGGACCTCTACTTTACGCATGTCCTCTGGAATTTCAGATTGTTCCCAAACTAATTGGATCATTTCTCTTTCGGTTTTTGGAAATTCTAAAGGAGCTGCCCAATCTTTTCTTATTTTCAATGGCGATTTGCTATCGTCCATAAAAGTACTTTCATTTTCTCGGTTTACCTCTAGAGGGCGTTCGCCGCTTAAGAAATAGATGTGAGAGAATCTAACACCTTGTTGCCATTGTTCAATAAGATAATAGAGACGAAGGCGTGCTCTTGGCAAAAGTGCTCCGTGTACAATCACACCTTCATATTCTTTAAAGTGCGGGAAGAGAGCATCTACAAACCCTAATTCACGCAGAAGTGGTTTTATTTGAGGCTTTAATTCTTCAAATCTGTTTGTCTGCTCCTGCCATCTCTCACCCTGACGCAGAAGATTTTTTTGTGCCCAATTGTTGATTTGTATGATAGCCTTTTCTGATCCATTCAAAGGTTCCATACCTACAAGCTCTAAAAGCTGTATGAGCTTAACTCTTGGTTGATAATTCTCATCGAAAAGAAGTCTTGAAGAGCCTAAAGTAAGAAGTTCTTCTTCCAAACGTTTTATTTGCGAAAAATTTCCAGCGTCGCTATTGCGAGCTATCTTTAACGCGGCTGCATAGTTACCAGATTGCTCATATTGTTGGATTGTATTTTGATTGGTAGCATAAAGGGATAGAGTAATAAAAAGGCCTCCTGCAAACACAAAAGAAGCTCGGAAGGGTTTTTCTTTTGAGCAACTCATGATATCTGCCTTAATTAATGGTAAGAGCTTTATCTATATTAAGAAAATATATTAGGAATAAAATTTAACCTATTTCCGGTTTTGATAACAAGAGGAGTTTAAGATAAGGAACTTAAATTTTTAGTGCAGGCTGAGTATATTTTATGCACAGGGTGTTAATCAGTTAACGCCATATTCTGATCGCGATGTACCAATTAGGTATATTACATGCACGAAAAATTGTTAAAAATAATACGGTTTTTAATACGAACTCGGGTGCAGTAACTGTCCTATCTTTATGGATGCGTTTATCGATGTTTTTTGTGAGCTGATCTTTGCTTTTAATTTTCAAAGGTTAGCTTCTGGCTTATCGCTAATTGCTGTAAGTGAGTGGTCCAAAGGATAAAGTCCATTTGATGGGTTTTTTTTCGATACTGTGCCATTCTTTAATAGCACAGTTTCAAACATTGATGAGAGAGAACTGAGGTAATGAATAACCGTTTGCAGGAGCGCGATTCTTTTTTTGGTGTGAGGGTTCTGCTAACAGCCTGTCAAGGCATTCGGCAATTTCCTTGGGTGTAATATCAGTTACTCTATGAAATCTATAAATGCTAGAGCATTTGTCATGAATCTGACAGAAAACATTCAAAAATAAGCTTTTATTTTAATATTTTTTTATTTACAAGTGCCTTAACTTGCAGTCCAGAAACCAAAAGAGTCAAATAATGAACATATCTGACGATCACTTACCGTCCTATATTTACACATATCCAACTAAGGATGCATATAGACCTTTTACAGATTGGAAGAAAGCTACTTCGGGTTTTTCGAATGTTGTTGGAAAAATCAACCTTTACATTCATATCCCATTTTGCGAAATGAAATGTGCTTTTTGTAATTTATTCACTGTTACCAAAAACCCAAGATCGGTCATTGAACGTTATCTCAAATGCCTTTTAAAAGAAATTGAGATAATGAGACCCTACCTGCTACTAGACAAGCTTGAAGTGCAATCTGTTTATTTTGGCGGCGGTACCCCAAGTTTATTAAATGTTGACGATCTCTCTTCCATTATTCATCGCCTGAAGACCCTTTTTATCATTTCCAACGAGGCTGAGTGGAGTATCGAAGGCGCTCCAAACTCTTTTACTCAACAAAAATTTAGCGACTTAAAAAACCTTGGCTTCAATAGGGTAAGCCTGGGGATTCAAACCTTTAACCCAAAACTCCTTCACACAACGGGTCGCCACTATGAAAGTACACTTGGGGAGGTAATGGCAAAAAGGGCAATCGAGTCAGGAATAAAAAATGTTAACCTTGATTTGATTTATGGACTCCCCGGTCAAAGTTTGGAGGAGTGGCGGCAAGAGCTGTCAATTGCATGTAAGCTATTTCCGGCAACACTAACCCTTTACCCCTTAGCTGTAAGAAAAAGGACATCTTTTGGCAAAAAAGAAGTGCAAGACTTTCTTCCTCCCCGTGAATTGTATAGATGGTATGACATATCCTCTAATTTCTTAGAAAAGATTGGTTATTCCCAAAATACCTTTGTCACTTATTCTAAAAATGCTGGGGGGTGTGAACATGAAGCCCAGCAATTTCAAGGAATACCAACATTAGCATTCGGATCTGGAGCAAGAAAATATGCCCCTTCAATCCATTTTGCTGATGAGGACTACCATAACAGGCTCCCCCATGCAGTAACTTTAAAAAAATATATGGATACTATCGAAAAAGGAGAGCTACTCGTTAGTTCAGCGGCATTTTTAACTAGCCGAGACCAGCAGATGCAAAAAGTGATCTTAGGAATTCTCTCGAGTGGTGTCAAAGACCCTGGAGAATTTATTAACTTAATTCTTGAACTAAAAAAGGAAGATCTTGTTGCAGAGACAGAGTCGGGCTACACCCTTACCAAGCAAGGGATGCGACATTCTAGCTCAATTGCCCAATGGCTAATAGAGAAAACTCATGTCTTGGTATAAAAAAGAGACCTTTGGAGCCTTTTGGGAAAAAGGATATAGAGACTCCTCTCTCTCTTCAATGGGAGGTCCAAGTTTTGAAGTAGCGGAAATTGCCCCGGCTCTCCCTAGAGGAGCGAAGGTCTTAGATCTCGGCTGTGGGGAAGGTAGAAATTCATTTTTTCTGGCACAAAGAGGCTGTGAAGTTACCTCAGTCGATCGATCGGGAGCTGGAATACTTAAGCTCGCTTCACTTTCAGACCGATTTAATTTAAATATTCAAACCCATGTCGCCGATATTGCATCTTTTAAGATAGATTCTTCCTATGATCTAGTCATGGCGCATGGAGTTCTCTATTATCTGGAAAATACTATCTGGCGTGACTTGCTTAACAAAGTAAAAGAGGCAACCCGTCCTGGAGGGTTTAACATCTTTACAGTGTTTATTTATAATGAAGAGATCCCTTGTGGTGAAGAAATTGCAGCCGCGCACTACCTTGGTTCATTTAGTCCAAATGAGTTAAAAAGATTCTATTCTGACTGGATAAGTCATCGCTTTGATCAATATGTTAAGTGGGATTCACACCCCGGAATGCCAATACATGTACATCCCATAGAAAAACTTGTTGTACAAAAACCTCTGCAAACATTTAGCCGAAATGAGATTAAGGTGGGTAATGATCTACCTCGCTCTGTTTTTGATAGGATTAATATGGGGATGAAGGAATACGACCTTGTGCAGTTAACAGGAAACCCAGGATGGATCGAAAAAATCTCGTTCTCAGGCCCTCAGATGGGTGCTAATAAGATTATCGATGAAAGCTATCAAATGTCACTATGGTATTTTGGCAAAAGTATGATTTACCTTGTAAATGGGGAAGTAACAGGGAAAAGTTTGCTTAGCACGCCCGCTGTTCATCTAAAAGTTCAGTAAGTTGAGCTAACAACTGATTACGGGAAGAATTGTTATTCAATACATGGTCTACTTTTACCTCATTTAAAATAGGATAAGTTTTTTCTTGAAAAGTTTCAATTCGCTTTTTAGCGAGACTTAAGTCATCTTCTGATCTTCTTACAAGCAAGCTATCACACCTATCGCAAATATTTTGCTTATGGGGAGGGTTTGATTGTAGGTTATAAATTCCCTCACAAACCTTGCAGATCATCCTTGAGGTGATTCTTTCAATGGCTAGATCGGGTTGACACTCTAGGTAAAGAACCTTCAAATTATATTTTTTGAAAGTGAGAATAAATAGTTGATACTGGGTTATAGTAGAGGGAAATCCTTCGATAACAAACGGTTTTTCAGTTGCAACAACCCTTTTTATCTCATCTTCCATAAGTTCACAAGCAATTGTGTCGGGAATGAGAATACTTTGATGAACATTTTGTTCAATTTTTTTTCCAAGTGGCGTTAAATCTCTAACGTGTTTACGGAGCAAAGTTCCCATCGAAAGAACTGTATAGCCACGCCTTGCCATTACTTCGCAAACTGTCCCTTTTCCGGAACCGGGTGATCCAAATATCAAAAAATTGACCATATAACAACTTTAAATCTAAAAGATTATATTAGCCAACATTTATCAATACCTTTAACCCTCTGTACAGGACAATTTTTTAGGAGCAGATAAAAAGAATAGCCCGCAAATATGACCAGAGATCTGGCATAATACTTCTGGAAATCACTCTAAGAGGTATTATGAAACATATTTGCGAACTGAAAAATATTTTAGCAGAACATTTTGATTGGAACAAGTCTAGATTAACTGTATTAACGAATGTATTAATAGGACTATTCGTAGTAAGAACAGTAAATTTATCAGATCTTTCAACCGTTTTATATAGTGAGGCAAAAATATCATCCAATTATAAACGTCTACAAAGATTTTTTAAATGGCTTATTTCCGTAAATAATTATACTTATTTGACCATGAAATTTGTGATAATGGTTTTAGGTCTTAAAAATAAAAAAAACGATTTATCTTTAGATAGAACCGATTGGAAGTTTGGTAAGAAGCACATAAATATTCTTACATTAGGTGTTAATGTTAAAGGAGTAGCTATTCCCCTTGTCTGGATTTCATTAGGAAGAGCAGGGAATTCAAAAACGGCAGATCGTATAGAACTTTTAAAAAAAGTCATAAATGAAATAGAAATCAAATCTCTAACAGCAGATAGAGAATTCATAGGAGAAGAATGGTTCAAGTTTTTACTTCAGGCAAATATTCCTATATACATTCGGATAAAAAAAGACACTCAGGTTGTTAGAAGAAATCATCATTATACAATTTCTCTTAAAGACTTATTTGCCAAACTAAAACAAGGTAAAAAAAAGGTGCTAAAGGGACAGTATACGGTTTTAGGGCTAGAAGTTAATTTAGCAGCTTCACGGAACAACAAGGGAGAACTCTTAATAGTTCTGACTAATAGATGTCCTTATAAAGCATTAAAAATCTATAAAAAAAGATGGTCGATAGAAACCCTTTTTGGATACTTCAAAACAAAAGGTTTTAACTTTGAAGATACCCACATGACTGATGTAAATAAAATAGCATCATGGATGCTACTGCTTACGATAGTCGTTACTTGGACAATGAAGACAAGTTTAGTCCTGAAAGAAAAAGAGCAAAAAGCAACTCATGGACGCTTAAGAAAAAGTATTTTTAGAGTAGGCTTTGAAAGACTAAAGAGA
Source organism: Candidatus Rhabdochlamydia sp. T3358 (assembly GCF_901000775.1). Classification (GTDB taxonomy): domain Bacteria; phylum Chlamydiota; class Chlamydiia; order Chlamydiales; family Rhabdochlamydiaceae; genus Rhabdochlamydia. Next base: position 122 of record NZ_CAAJGQ010000010.1, on the reverse strand, counting down.
TGCTTATCTCAGCCTTTAGATAGATTAAAAGAGCTTTTAGAGTACCTGAAGCTCTTACTAAGAAAAAAAACACGTTGTAGGTGTGTTTTAAGAGTGGTTTAAAAAAAATGTCCTGTACAGAG
>NZ_CAAJGQ010000009.1 GCF_901000775.1 Candidatus Rhabdochlamydia sp. T3358 | reverse complement strand
TATCTCGTTCCTGACGATGACGAGCCTTTAGGATGTCTTTTGCATTTTGTGTTAAAAAGCTTGATGTAGGTTGCATATGAGCAGGGATCTTAGCAGAAGATATGAGAAAATTTCAATGAATTGATTATCTGTAATGTCTTTTTTCTAATGCTGTTGAGTTTAGCAAGATAAGAAGCCACTGTATGCCTTAAATCGTGGAACCTAAAGTCCACAATGTTGGCTAGCTTTACGGCTCTTTCCCAAGAGGACCGAATATCAAGAGGCTTTTCAGGATTGTTTGAAGAAGGAAATAGCAGAGCCTCTGGTTCAAGAGTTACAGCTAATCTCTCTTTGAGTAAAGTCAAAGGAGCATCCACTAAGGGGATAGAGCGCGTATCGCCATTTTTAGTTTCTTCTAAAGTAATCACACCGCGCTCGATGTCTATATCTCTTTTTTTTAGCTTCATGATTTCGCCATAGCGCATGCCAGTAGAAAGAGCTAAAATGACTGCTATATATAAAAATTTACAGCTGCTTTTTTGACAAGCTTCGAGCAATTGTACTTTTTCGCTTTCTGAAAGAAAACGGGTACGATGATTAGAAAGGGGAGGTTTTCTGACTTTACGCACAGGATTTTCTGTCACCCAGCCCCATTCTTTGAGCATAATTGTAAAAACGTGTGACAGGCTAGAAATATATCTTACAACCGTGGCAGGAGAACGTGTCTTTCCCTTTTTGATTAATTCGGAAAGAAGCAATTCTTTTTTTTCAACAAGAAGGCTGGGTTTGATGCAATCAAGACTGTAATGGCCAAGCTCGCGATTCCACCATAACAAATGGCGATGCACGTTCTTAGCATCCTTTGGTTTCCCAGGCAAAATGGATTTGATGTACCTATGAATAGCTTCACTTAACGTGTGCTTTTGGGATTCGATTGTATCGAAGTAGCGGCCTTTCTCAATATCTACCTCTGTGTCTTTCTTCCATTTTTTGGCGATTGTTAGTGAATTAAATGTTTTGATAACAGGAGGATGCCCTTTAACTCGGACCCGAGCACGGTAGCTAATGCTACCATCTTGATTGATTCTTTTATCGATACCTTTCATGACTATACCCTTTATTTTTTCTGGTTTAGGGTTAGCCATTGCCGATAATGTGTGATCTGTCGTACTCATTCGCGATCGTTTGTGCAGTTGTGGTCCAAGAATGGTCCACGCTACTTAAGTGGGCTATTCTCTGTCAAGCTTCAACTTAACATAAATGCCTTCAAACATATCTGTGAGCGCGATTTAAAGAAGTGGGGCAAGCAGGACTTGAACCTGCGACCTACGGGTTATGAGTCCGCTGCTCTAACCAACTGAGCTATTGCCCCTAAAAAGGCCTGAATGATAGCCAAAATCTGGCTAACATTGCAAGGATTTTATAGGTTTGCAGGGAAAATCGAGATAGGCTATCTAAAATATAAGATCTGAAGTTTGCATAGAAACAGAAAATTCGCTATACAAAAGTCTTTTGGAGTATAATTTGATTTATGAAATTACGGCAGTTGGGACTGATTAGCTATGCGTTGACTTGTTTTTCTTTGCAAGCATCAGAAGAGAAAGATGAGATGGTTGCAATCGAAATAGATAGAATTAGAACAGATATTCTAACGCGTACTGATAATTTATTAATCGATACTTTTGCTGATGCTACGGATCCTTATTTAGAAGGATATATTCAAGCATTAATCGATGTGCATTATTATGAGTATCAAGTTGTTGTCATTGTTAAAAACCATAAGGTTTATTTGGCAAACCTACCTAACAATGATCTTTTGTCAGAAAGTATCATCTCTTTTGTAGATGATCTACCAGGTGTAGAGTCTGTAGAGGTTGCAGATCTATCAGAAGCAGAGGAAGAAGCTAGAGAAGCTTATGTAGAACAGCCTCGTTTAAATGGAATCTGGTTTCCACAGTCTACTGTTTTATTTGCTCCTTTGATAGCAGACCCCAGGCAACCGGTTAACTCTGTAGCGGTTCGTTGGGGAGATCGAGTGATCGGTCACGATGTTGCAGCTATTTCTCTAGGAGATGATTTCCCGATTTTTCGTTGGCTGAATGTCTTTCGTTGTGAAGGAGACTTGCAAATTGGTATAGAAGCGGGCATTTGGTCTGTTTTTAACTATTCTGATTCTTTAGGACATGGTAGGGGATGGTGTGAGTTAATCAATACAGATTATCTTGTGGGTATTCCTTTGACATATGCTTTGAACAGTTGGTCTTTTCGTTTAAGAATATACCACGTCTCTTCCCACTTAGGGGATGAGTTTTTATGCAATCACTCTGAGTTTTTAAAGCATAGAAGAAACCCTAGTATGGAAGCCATTGACTTTTTTAGCTCCTATCAAGTTTCTAGTCATTTACGTCTTTATTTTGGACCTGGAGTTATTCTGCATAGCGATCCCTCTTTTAATATGAAAAGTTTATATGTCCAATACGGAGCGGAATTAAGGGTTTTTGGTAGTAAATTGTACTACCATCGCTTATATGGAACACCATTTTTTGCTATCCATGTAGAAAATTGGCAAGTCAGAGACTGGAACTTTGATGTAAGTATGAAATTGGGATACGAAATTAGTAAACTGCAAGGAGTAGGCCGTAAGATGCGTATTTATGTGGAATATCATGATGGCTATTCTTATGAAGGGCAGTTTTTCAAAAAACGCACCGAATATGGTGGAATAGGGCTTTCTTGGGGATTTTAATCCATGATTACAAATCCATCGGAGCTAGGCGGATATTCTGAACCAATAGGCAATGTACCTGAAAAGTATTGTTCATATATTTTCAGTCCTTGAGTGGCATTTTGTATGCAGTAAAAGCAATTGCTGACCCATTCAGATTCTTTAATGGTTCCTAGTTTTAGGTTTGATTGGAAGCGAGGGGTGATTTTCTGCTGCCAGAAATGAGAGTCTCCAAATAAAAGAACAGGTGTGGGTACAATGGAGCCCACTTTTCTTCTTACTTCTTCTAAACACTGCTCGAAATCAGTTCCAAATCCTCCTGGCAAGATAATCGGAAAATCTAGGTTAAATTCCGCTTGTCTTTCCACAAGGTGATCTAAGCGATAGGTCATTTTTGCTTCAACGTAGGCGTTTTGTTTTTGCTCTTGAATATTGAGATTGTTGCTATTGCGAAAGTCCACAAGATTTGCACAGGATAAAATACCAATCCTCTCAGCTACTCTATTACCTACTTCCATAATACCAGGTCCTCCTCCGGTTACTAAAGCAATAGGAGTATTTGCATTTAAAAGAGGATGATTTAGAAAAGAACGCATCTGTATTAAGCCTTTTAATAAAGCGGTTAATTCCTCTTCAAAAGCCCCAGTGACTAGAGTGGAACCATATATGCCAAATGTTGTGGATCGAATAAATGCATCGACAAATGGTTCGGGGACGAACATGCCTGAGTCTTTTCCTGGTTTTGGAGTGTATTGTAATACTTTGTTTGTTGTGTCATCTACCCAATAGACCGGAATACCAAAACTAGCAAGGTCAAGCAGTAGAGATCTGTCTTCATGGGAGAAGAAATTCCCGTAAGCTAAAGAAGGTGTTTTAAAGAATATGCCTTTTAAGCAACGTTGAACAGAGTTGCTTAAAAGCATTCTTTTCATTAAAGGAGAAGGAAAATATCTAGTTAATAAAATGCCCTGACTGGTAATTAAGCCATCTTCAATGTATTTTAAAAAAAGATAGCAGGCTTGTTGTTCAATGTAGTTCTGTACTAAAATAGCCTGTTCAGAAGGATGAAAAAGCCCTGGAAAAGGGCTTTTATGGATGTCTCTTATAATCCAATCTTTGGGTTTTAGATTTAATAACTGCTCACCTTTAACGACAAAAACAGCAGCTCGATGGTAAGCAGGGGTAGGAGCTGTTTCAAAGGCTTGAAAAAGCTTAGAAGAATCTTCCAGGCAATTTTGCAATTGATCGCGATCAGTAAAAAACACATGTTCGCGATGTGCTTCTAAAGTATAAAATTCAATCGGGATGATCGATAAGTCTTCTTGAGAAGCACCAAATAACTCGTATACATCGCCAGATGCTGTTGTATCTGGTTCTAGAATATCTGCAGTTGTATGTGTAATCGCTTTAGGTAAGAGTTCATTTACTACCTTGCCAAACGCCGTACGTATGTGAAGAGGAGCTGTTCTAACCAATAGAATTTGATTTTCTTGTACTTGTCGTTTAACGCCAGCTACCCAAGCTTGATCAAGCTGGATGAGTGTTCGCAGGCGAAAAGAAGGATGTATGAGAGCTTTGGATAAGGTAGGAAGTAATCCTAAAATCGCTTTTTCATCGTAGCTAAGAATCCCATTTTGCAGTTGTAGAAAGGCAACTGTACGGCCATCAATTTTTTCTAGCAGCAGTTCATCTCTTCCTTTGGGGCCACCTAAAGAGAGTAAAGGTCTCCCCTGGCGATCGCTACGTCCAAACATCCGCATAAGGTAATCAGGATCGCGAACTCTTCGTCTTGGATCAGCAGCAAATAGTTTCCCAATATAGGATCCTTGCTGGATAAAATCAAACAGAGCAAGGGCAATTTTGCCATAAGCTTTTAGTTGCACTTTTGCTATAGCAAAGGCATTTTTTTCTTGTAGATCTATTTCTTGCAGCACAGCATTAAGCCCCAGCTGGGCTAACGTACTTTTTAAATTAAAGGTGATATGGGCGGAATCGATCTGAAATCCCACAAATGCAGGAGAAATATTTTGGATTTGGATTTCTACATTGAGTAGTTCTGAAGAGGGCCTATCCATTTTTGTTATTAGACCATCTGGAGTAACAAGGTCATAATGATGTGCTAAAAGATAACTTTCCATGAAAAAGGAGCCCCATGCTTTTCTTTTTTTAGTGAAGCAGATTTTGGGCTTTAATCGGTAGCTCTTTTGCAGTTCTTGAGAATTAATTTTGTTAATGATACATTTAGAATTTGCTTTATTGACGCTTATTATGATTAAAAAAAGTATTGGAATTCACGATGGGACCTTTCATGCTGATGAGGTAACTGCTTGTGCTCTGCTTGTTTTGTTTGATTTAGCAGATGAGGCTAAGATTGTGCGCACTCGTAACCTACAAAAACTAGCCTTATGCGAATATGTTTGTGATGTAGGGGGTATATATGATCCTTCTTCAAAGCGGTTTGATCACCATCAAATAGATTACAAAGGGGAGTTGAGTAGCGCAGGGATGGTTCTACTCTATTTGCTAGACCAAAAAAAGCTTGATCAAGCGGTCTATGATTTTTTAAATAGTTCTTTGATAGCAGGAGTAGATGCGCATGACAATGGGAAAATAACTCCAGAATTTGGTGTTTGTAATTTTTCTCAAGTAATTAGCAATTTTGTGCCGGTTGTCTACGATGCTAAAAACGATGTACAAGATCTTGCTTTTCATGAAGCATTTGCCTTTGTAAAAGGACACTTAAAACGGCTTTTAGAAAGATTTTGCTATATCCAGATGTGTCGCGAGAAAGTAGCTCAAGCAATGACACTTAACCAAAAGTATCTTTTTTTCGAAGAAGCAATGCCTTGGATGGAATCCTTTTTTGAGTTAGGAGGAGAAAAGCACCCTGCATTATTTGTCATTATGCCCTCTTCTGGGCATTGGAAATTGCGAGGTATTCCTCCTTGTATGGAAAAGCGTATGCAAGTGCGATTGCCCCTTCCAGAAGAGTGGGCTGGTCTTTTAGAAGAAGATTTAAAAAAAGCATCCGCTATTTCAGGAGCTATTTTCTGCCATAAGGGAAGGTTTATTTCCGTTTGGGAGACTAAAAAAGATGCTTTTAAAGCATTAGAATATATATTAAAACGGTCTTGTTATGAGCACAATATTTGCTAAAATTATTCGTAAAGAGATGCCTGCAACAATTGTATTTGAAAATGAACGTATCTTAGCTATTGAAGACTTACATCCTGTAGCTCCCATTCACATTTTGATTATGCCAAAAAAAGAAATCCTCAATTTTCAATCCATAGCTTCAGAGGACTGGCCTTTAATTCAGGAGATTTTTTCTATAGCACAGAGCTTAGCTAAAAAATACCACATAGAGGAAGGATATCGATTTTTGACAAATAATGGGGAAGGAGCTGGCCAAACCATTTTTCATCTTCATTTTCATTTAATTGGGGGAAGAAGATTGAGTCTATTAGCATGATGCGCTATGTAATTTCCTTTCTTTTATTTTCCTCTGTATCTTTTGCTCTTGTAGAAGAAAAGTTAGAAAAACGCATATATTCACATCTATTGATAGGAGATGATCTGCAAGCGATTCAAGAGGCCAAAAAAGCCATAGAATCCTTTCCGGACTCTCTCATTTTACGCAAGGCCCTGCTCTATGCCTTGTGTCAATTTGGTAGCGAGATGCAAGCGTGGGACCAGTGGTGTTACCTTTGCCCTTCCATTCAAGATTATAAGAAAGAGCGACATTTAATCGAAATGCTCAGTTGGAGCGCTCTTAACAAAGGGCAATCCGCAACGCAAATTTCTGTGCGCTTTAATACTTTAATTGGAGCTACTTTAACAAAAGATTCTAAAGCCATCCCCATGTTGCTCAAAGGCATAAGAGATTCTAATGCTCTATTGCGCTCTAGCGCCATTAAGCTGTGCACCCAGTTCAAAGATGAGGTTTTTAAAGAAGAGTTAATCGCCTTGCTTAAACGGGAAAAGATTTGGTATGTGCGATTAGAAGCTATTCGAGCTGCTGGAACTTTACGCATATATGAGCTAATAGAGCCTCTGCAAGCAATTATTGAGGATCCTTGTAGCTTAATGGAAGAAAAAACAGCTGCTATGATAGCTATAGTAGAAATGTCTCATCAAATCAGTCGGCAAAAGTTAGAGAGCTTAATCGCTCAACCCAGATCTCTTTTGCGCCAATTGGGAGCAGAAATTATTGCTCATTTTGAAAGGATTCAAGATAGTGATCTTTTATTGCAGTTATTACAGGACTCTTCAGCAGAAGTGCGTATATCGGCGCTGAATGCTTTAGCTCTTCTGCGTGTCCAATGCATGGGTAAAAAATCTATTTATAGCCTAGTGGAGGCTTGTTTAAAAGACCCTTCTCCACTTGTAGCTATTACTGCGGGATATGTATTATTAATCAATCAAGAAAAAGCAGGCGAAACCGCCCTTAGCTATTGGTTGCAATCAGAGAATCTTAAATGGCAGCGTTTAGCAGCAGCAGCAATAGCTGCAAGCGGACGATTTGGCGTAGGTTTAGCTTTTAAAAGTATCCATAAAGTAAAAGATCCTTATGTGCGCTTGAATTTGTGCCTAGGTTTAATGGGACAGCGTGCACACACAGCTATTGCCTCTGATACAATCTTTTCTATTTTGTCTCAAGAGTCTGGTTTATGGATGTGGGATAAACAAACTCATTCCCTATTTTCTCCGATCATTCCAAGCGATGTAACTCACATAGAAACCATTCCTAATTACCCTCAAATAGTCGATCAATTGGTTCGGCTAGATGTCTTGTCGGTTTTGCACTTTGTCCAATATCCAAAAGCGCTGCAGCTCACAAAAGATTTCTTGCAAAAAAAAGATTGGAATCTTACAGCTGCAGCAGCGGTCCTGCTGCAAGAAGGCGATGAAAAAGCAGGTGAGCTTGTCAGTTCATTGCTCGATGATTCGGATGAAAAAGTACGTATGCAGGCAGCTTTGGTTTTGGGACTTATGTATCGCGATCCAGTAGCTGTGGATGTCTTACAAAAGGTTTATCCAAATGCAGATCAAAGAGTAAAGATAACTATCTTAGAAGCTCTTGCACAAATTGGAGATGCTAGCTCTATCCCTTTTCTATTAGAGATTTTAAAAGAACCCTTTCAAACTCTGCGCATTGTTGCAGCATCTGCGCTCATTCAGTGTTTATACCGCTAATTTATTTGCTTTGTTTAGTATAAAGTATTAGATTAGATCTAATTTTATCTCATTTTATTTTATGACTATAACTACATCTTCTTATCCTGTATCTAAAGGACGCTTGTTATCAGCCGCTTTTTTAATTTCTGGAACTTGCGTGGGCGGAGGAATGCTAGCTTTGCCTGTGGAAACCTCTCAAATGGGTTTTTTCCCTTCGCTGCTTGCTATGTCTTTTACCTGGTTGTTTATGACGGTATCAGGGTTGTTGCTTGTAGAGGCAAATCTTTGGATGCCAGAGGGTTCTCACATAATGACTATGGCCTCGCACTTACTGGGAAAAACAGGTAAGTGGCTCTGTGTAGCTCTTTATTTATTCATGGCTTATGCCTCTTTAATTGCCTATAATAGCGGAGGAGCTGTCATTTTAATTAGGGGTATACAGACCTTTTTTAGTGCTAGTATGACTTATGGCTCTGGTTGTTTACTGTTTGGTTTGCTGTTTGGAATTTTGATTTATTTAGGCACTAAAAAAATTAGTAGAATAAATGTTTTGCTAATGGCTGGTATGATTCTATCTTACATAGGGCTAGTTGGTTTTGGATTTAAAGAAGTGAGTACTCATCGTTTGATCCAACAACAATGGTCTTCTTTAGGTAGGGCTTTTCCTCTGCTTTTAGCCACTTTCAGTTATCAAATGATCATCCCTACTCTTACCCCTTATCTGCGTCGAGATCCTAAAAGCTTACGCTTTGCAATCCTTTTAGGAACAACGATTCCTTTTTGTGCTTATGCTATTTGGCAGTGGATTGTTCTTGGTAGTGTTCCTTTGGAAGGATCTGGTGGATTGCAGGAGGCTTTCATTAAAGGGCAAGCAGCTACAGAAGCGCTCTATGCTATTGTTTCTAATTCCTATTTTATCACTTTAGCAGAGAGCTTTGCCTTTTTTGCTTTAGTTACTTCTTATTTAGGTATAGCCCTTGGGTTATTTGATTTCTTAAGAGATGGCTTGAAACTACAACAGCAGATCTCGCATAAGCTCTCTATTGGAGCGCTAGTGGTTCTTCCTGTCATCTTTTTTGCAACAGCTTTCCCCAATGCTTTTGTGCTAGCTCTAGAGGTTTCTGGAGGCTTTGGCGATGCGTTGCTTAGCGGGATTATCCCTGCATTAATGGTTTGGAGAGGTCGTTATCAGAAGAATTTAATCGGTAATTATCAAGTGGCAGGAGGAAAAGGATTGTTAGCGGCTATATTTTTCTGTTCTAGCTACGTCCTGGTTGTTCAATGGATCAAGTTAACTCGCTAAATAGGAGAGAAGATGGAGTTGTCATTACTTCAAAAATATGTCTTGCTAGATCATCAGGCCGCATTTTTTCAACTTCTTCAAAAAAAAGGTTTTCAAAGTTCCTAAAAAGATCAAATTCTTTGGTAAAGTACACTAGAGGTTTAGTCAATTTTTTCTTTAAAATATCAGTTAATCCCTGGATTTGATTCCTTTCTAAAGGATCTTGGTCAGAAATGATTAGCAAATCTTTTTTTTCTATAAGGCAACTGAGATTGCCTGCAGCAACTACATCAAATAGAGCAACCTTAAAACATACATCTATTTTTAAAAGCAATGCTTGGTGTTGTAGTTGAATAATTTCTTCTAATCTGGATTTAGGACTTGAAAGATTAGTATCTTGTATGAGTTCTTGTAAGTTTTGTTCTGCGTCTAGATATTCCTTTTCAGCAAGATTTCCATGGATCATAATGATTTTTTCAGGGTCAGATAAAGAATTTACTGAGTATATTTGGTATATGTTTTGCATTTCTCTCAAGCGACTAGCAACTTTTCCCGCTTGTTGTGCATTTTGGATCATGTCACCAGCTGTTTTAACAAATAATCCTCCAGCAGATTGAGTGGCAAAAGCCCCTATTATTGACAACCAGAAAGGAAGCATCATTGTTTGAAGAGGTATAAAGCTTAAGAAAAAAGCAGTTGCAACTAGGCCCGATATGATGGCAGCTACGTAATATAATTTCTTTTTTCTTTCAAAATCAGCAGGGTTTTTGTGTAATTCTTCTTTAAAATGAAGAAGCACAGGATTATTAGGAAAATTTGAAGAAGTAATAGTAGTCATAAATTAAGTAGTTTAAAGTTAATAAGATAATATTTTAACTTAAAATTGTTTTAGAATAAATAGTTAAATTAATTTACTTTTTAGTTAAAGCTTTTAAAGCTTCTTGTTTCATACGTAAGAATAAACTGGAAAGACCGTTTGACCTACTAGGCGATAAGGCCGTATAAAGGCCTAGCTCTTCTAAGAATAAAGGGGGGCATTTTAGGATTACCTCAGGGAACTCTTCTTGGTAGACAGAGAGCAAAAGAGCAGCAAGTCCTGCTGAAATGAGCGCTTCAGAATATACTTCAAAATACATTTTTGTCTCTTTGAGATAGGAGCAAAGATACATAGTACTTTGACATCCTTTGACTAAGTGTTCAGGGGTTTTATTTATGGAAGGATAAGAAGGTAGATGTTTTCCTAGTTCAATAATTTTTTGGTACTTTTCTTCAGGAGTTATGCAGGATTCAAAGATTTTTTTAGCAAGGGTTTGCTTGCGGAGACAACTTTCAAAAGTATGGGTTAAATCTAGGTTCATGCGATCAAGGATAACCTAATTGAAAATCTTAAGTCAAGAAAGTGATAATTCCCATTGACAATTTGCAGTAAATCGTGTTTGATGAATTCCGCATTTAGGTAAAATCTCTTGTTTATTGCGAATAGCAGCTACTTAGAGTAAAATTTAGTGTAGATAATTTTTTAAAATACCTAAAACAGAATATATTACATCTTAAAACAAGCGCTTTATTTTTTTATGGCAAAAGAAGACAAAATTAAAATTGACGGCACGGTAGAAGAGCTTCTTCCCAATATGACTTTTTCTGTTGTTTTAGAAAACGGGAAACGTGTTTTAGCTCATCTTTGCGGAAAAATGCGTGAGAACAACATTCGCGTTTTTGTAGGAGATATTGTTAAAGTTGAAATGTCCCTTTATGATTTGAGCAAAGGACGTATCTTACATAGAAAACGATAAGAAAACCGGTTTTTTATACGTAGGTATTGAATTTATTTGTCTTAAGGAATAAACTTTGTTGCTTTCGACTAAAGAGCAAGCAAGAGATTTATTACTAAAGCTTAAAAACCTACTTGCTCTTTTAAGGCCCAGGTAGCTCAGTGGTAGAGCATTTGCATGGTAAGCAAAAGGTCGTAGGTTCAATTCCTATTCTGGGCAAAAATATTAGAAATATAAGCAACATATGCATACAGGAGCCTAACGGAGGATCTGATGGCCAAAGAAGCGTTTCAAAGAAATAAGCCTCATGTTAATATCGGGACAATCGGTCACGTTGACCATGGTAAAACCACACTAACAGCAGCGATCACAAAGATTCTTGCGCAGAAGGGGGGTGCAAAATTTCGCGACTATGCATCTATTGATAATAGCCCTGAAGAAAAAGCGCGTGGAATTACTATTAACTCTTCCCATGTAGAATACGAAACAGATAAGCGCCATTATGCTCACGTAGACTGTCCAGGGCACGCAGATTATGTTAAAAATATGATTACGGGAGCAGCTCAAATGGATGGAGCTATTCTTGTTGTAGCTGCAACTGATGGAGCAATGCCTCAAACAAAAGAGCATATTCTATTAGCTCGCCAAGTGGGTGTTCCGGCTATTGTAGTCTTCTTGAATAAGATGGATATGATGAAAGGAGAAGAGGATCTAGTTGACCTAGTCGAAATGGAGCTACAAGAGCTACTAGAAAAGCAAGGTTATAAAGATGTTCCAATTGTACGAGGATCTGCTCTTAAAGCTCTAGAGGGAGACCCTGAGTATGTAAAATCTATTGAACGTCTAATGGAAGTTGTCGATGAAAGCATCCCTACTCCAAAACGGGATATAGACAAACCTTTCCTATTACCTGTTGAAGATGTATTCTCTATTTCTGGCCGCGGAACCGTTGCTACAGGAAGAGTGGAAAGAGGCGTAGTTAAGCCCAATGATAAGCTACAAATAGTGGGAATAAAAGACACTCGTGACACTGTTGCTACTAGCCTTGAGATGTTTTTAAAGGTTTTAGATAAAGCAGAAGCTGGAGAAAACGTGGGTGTTTTATTGCGCGGTGTTGAGAAGAAGGACATTGAGCGCGGTATGGTTCTTGCAGCTCCTAATTCTTGTACTCCTCACAGCCAATTTGAGGGAACTGTATACGTGTTAAAAAAAGAGGAAGGGGGTCGTCATAAGCCTTTCTTTACCAAATATCGTCCTCAGTTTTTCTTACGAACGACCGATGTAACCGGAGCTGTTACCCTCCCAGAAGGAACAGAAATGGTTATGCCGGGTGATAATGTAACTTTAACAGTAGAGTTGATTCAACCTGTTGCCATGGAAGAAGGGATGCGTTTTGCTATTCGTGAAGGTGGTAAAACAATTGGTGCAGGAACTGTTACTAAAATTTTGAAATAGTGATTTAGAAAATGTTAAGCGAGCTCTTGTTATAAAAGAGCTCGCTCTTTTGCTATCAGGGGTGTGTAGCTCAGCCTGGCTAGAGCAGCGATCTCCAAAGTCGCCGGTCGGGGGTTCGAATCCCTCCGCACTCGATAAAATATAAATTAAGGTGCTTTTATGTGTGCTATGGACACTAAGCTAAACCAAGCAAGATTGCCTTCAGATTTGCATGTGCAATCAACCCTTAAAAAAAAACCTGCTTTAGGCTACATCCAAGGAATAAAAGATGAGCTTAAAAAGGTAAGTTGGACAACAAAAGAAGAACTTATTTTATCCACTAAGGTTGTCATTGCGGTAACCTTTGCTTGTGGAGTAGGAATTTATTTTGTGGACCTTCTTGTAAAGGGTGGCTTAGATTTTATTTCATATGTAACACACAAAGTATTGGGTTAAAGTAATGAGGCTTCATGCATAAATGGTACGTCATACAAGTTGTCTCTGGTCAAGAAAAAAAGATCAAAAAGTCGCTAGAAGAAAAGCGTAGCTCAAGCGGAATGGATGAGATTCTTGAAGAGGTTCTCGTTCCAACTGAAAACGTGGCCGAGGTTAAGGGCGGTCAGCAAAAGATTAGCGAAAAGAAATTATGGCCTGGCTATATACTTGTAAAGATGGTTCTAACGGATGATTCTTGGCAGTATGTAAGTAAAACAAATGGCTTTTTAGGTTTCTTAGGCGGAGACAAGCCTAATCCATTATCGCAGGAAGAAGTTAATGATATTTTAAAAGATCTCGAAGAAAAGAAAAAAGGGGTCGTTCAGAAACACAATATTACTATTGGGGATAAGGTAAAAATTACAGACGGTGTGTTTATTAATTTTACCGGAAAAGTAATAGAGGTCTTCCATGAGAAAGGGCGTTTAAGCGTTATGGTTTCCATTTTTGGAAGAGACACTCGTGTTGATGATTTAGAATTTTGGCAAGTAGAACAACTGCCTACTGAATCTGAAGTAAACTAGTATTCAAGGAATTAAGAATAATGGCAAAGAAACTCATAAAAAAGATTAAATTGCAGATTTCAGCTGGTAAAGCTAATCCTGCTCCTCCTATAGGACCTGCTCTCGGAGGTGCTGGAGTCAATATTATGGCTTTTTGCAAAGAATTTAATGCAAAGACACAAGATAAAGCTGGTGACATTTTACCTGTTGAAATTTTTGTTTATCACGACAAAACATTTACGTTTATTACAAAACAACCTCCTGTTGCAAGAATGATTCTTAAAGAAGCAGGGATAGAAAAAGGCTCTAAAGTACCAAACCGTGACAAGGTGGGAAAGCTCAATAAGGAGCAGGTGATGAAAATCGCCAAAAACAAGCGTTCTGATATGCGTGCTCGAACCGATGAAGCGGCTTGTAGGCTTGTAGAAGGAACAGCACGTTCTATGGGAATAGATATCATATAAACTTTGAAGGAATAAAAATGCATCGAAGCAAAAGATTTCGGGAGATAGCCAGCAAAATCAAACCTCATGAAAAGTATGATCTAGCTCAAGCTATCGAAATTTTAAAAAACTGTCCTCCGATTAAGTTTGACCAATCGGTGGAGTTATCGCTTAAAACAGGCATCGATGCCCAGAAACCAGATCAACAGGTTCGTGGAACCGTTTCATTACCGAATGGAACTGGGAAGCAAACGATTCTTGTTGTTTTTGCCAAAGGCGAAAAAATACAAGAAGCTCTTGATGCTGGTGCAGATTATGCTGGGAACGAGGAATTGTTTGAGAAAATTAAAAAAGGTTGGACTTCATTTGATGTTGTTATAGCAACACCTGACATGATGCGAGATTTAGGAAAATATGCGAAGATTCTAGGCCCAAGGGGGCTAATGCCTACTCCTAAAGCAGGAACTGTTACCAATGATATTGCGGGCGTTTGCAAACAAGTGAAAATGGGTAGAATTGAATTTAGAACAGATAAGCAAGGTGTGATTAACACTCTGATTGGGAAGCTTTCTTTTTCACCAGAAAATCTTATAGAAAATATCACTGCTTTTATCAACGCAATTGTTAGAGCTAAGCCATCTAGCGCTAAAGGGCAATACATTCAATCTATCGTATTGTCATCTACGATGGGACCTGGATTAAAAGTTGACTTAAGCGTAATTGCAGGACTACAGGGAGCAAAGGAACAATAGCATGAGACAAGAAAAGCAATTACTTCTCAATGAGATTAAAGAAAAAATCAATGGTTCTAAGGCGCTTGTGCTAGCACAGTACCGATCTCTTGAACCTAATGTTTCTGCAGATCTTCGTGCGAATTTAGAGCAGACGGGAGCAGAATTGGAAGTTGTTAAAAAGAGAATACTTCTTAAAGCAGCAGAAAGTGCTGGAATCACTTTAAATACATTTGACATGCAAGGGCATATCGCGGTTGTTTTTGCAAGCCAAGATCCGATTCCAGCTACGAAGGTAATTTATAAATTTTGTCAAGACAATGAGAAAAATGTAGAGGTTGTTGGTGGATGTTTTGAAGGAGAGATTTGTTCTGCAGCAGATGTAAAGCAGATTTCTCAGCTACCAGGCAAAGAAGAGATGCAAGCGCAATTTTTAAGTGTGCTTGAAGCCCCAATGGCACAAATGCTATCGGTTGTGCAGTCTTTACTTACTAGTGTCATGTACTGTTTAGATAACAAAAGCCAACAAGAAAACTCGTAAATTTTAAACAAGAAGAGGTTGATCGTGAGTACCCAACAAAAAAGTATTGAAGAATTAGTTGACTCTTTGAGTCACTTAAGCGTTTTGGATATGGCTAAGCTAAAAACAGCTCTTGAAGATAAATGGGGCGTAAAAGCAGCAGCAGCAGCTCCTATGATGGCTCAAGTTGCAGCTCCAGCTGCAGAAGCAGCTGTTGAATCTACTGAATTTGAAGTATCTTTAGTAACTGTTGATTCTGCTAAAAAAATGGCTGTAATTAAAGTGGTTCGTGAAGTTACAGGGCTTGGTTTAAAAGAATCAAAGGAGTTTGCTGAAGCGGTTACCCCAGCAACTCCTAAAGTAATAAAGCCATCCTGTTCTAAACAAGAAGCTGATGAGATCTGCACTAAATTTAAAGATAGTGGTGGAGAAATTAAAGTAAAAGGTCTTTAATTAATTTTTCTTAAGAGCCAAGTAGAGGTTATTTTATGACTTCTACTTGTGTTTTTTTTCGGTTTAGTTAAAGTTTTAAGTATTTCATAGCTTAAAGAGGTTATGAAAATAATAGAGAATTCTTACCTCATTCTAACAGACAAAGAGTAGGAGCCGTTTCAATGTTAAAAAGGCCGCCCCATAGGGTGAGTTTCCAAGACAGGAAAGAGATTATCGACCTGCCAAACCTGATTGAAATCCAAATTAAATCTTATAGTCAATTTCTTCAGGCAGATAAATTGCCTCACGAAAGAGAAAATATTGGATTGCAAGAGGTTTTTACAGAAATTTTCCCTATCAAATCGTATGATGAAAAAACAATCCTTGAATACATTTCCTATACTTTAGGAGTTCCTAAGTATACGCCTGAAGAATGCATTCGTCGCGGAATTACCTATAATGTTTTTTTGAAAGTTAAGTTTCGACTGACCGATGAAACAGGCATTAAAGAGGAAGAGGTCTATATGGGGACCTTACCTATAATGACTGATAAAGGTACTTTTATTATCAATGGCGCAGAAAGGGTAATTGTTTCCCAATTACATAGATCTCCTGGTATTTCTTTTGAGCACGAAAGGCATATAAAAGGTGTAAATATTTATTCTTTCCGAATTATTCCTTACAGAGGAAGTTGGTTAGAAGGAGCTTTTGATTCAAGTGATCATATTTATATTTATATCGATCGTAAAAAGCGCAGACGTAAAATCCTAGCAACCTCCTTTATCCGTACTCTTGGGTATTCTACAGATGCAGATATTATTGAAGAGTTTTTTAGCACGGTAAAAATTAAAATCCGCTCAGATAAAGATTTTCCAAAATTAGTGGGAAAGATCTTAGCAGAAGATGTTGTAGATGAAGAAAACGGCGTCATTTTTGGAAAAGCAGCAGAAAAGCTTACTACATCAATGTTAAAACGTATGTTAGATGCGGGAATTTCCTCTGCAAGAATTGCTGAAGATGCAGATGAGACAAGTCCTGTTATTAAAATGTTAGCTAAAGATCCAACAGATTCTTATGAATCTGCTTTAAAAGACTTTTATCGCAAAATTAGACCAGGTGAACCAGCTACGCTTTCTAATGCGCGCTCTGCAATTATGCGACTATTCTTTGATCCAAAACGCTATAATTTAGGACGAGTTGGACGCTATAAGCTCAATCACAAATTAAAATTTTCTACTGAAGATGAAGATTTAGATGTAGTTACCTTGCGTAAAGAAGATGTAATCGGTGCTGTCAGGTATTTAATTCGTTTAAAGAAAGGGGATGAAGGTTTTGATATTGATGATATCGATCACTTAGGAAACCGTCGTGTTCGTTCTGTTGGTGAATTGATACAGAACCAATGCCGAGTTGGTCTTTCTCGAATGGAAAAAATTATTAAAGAAAGAATCAACTTATTTGATTTTACTTCTGATACATTAACACCTGGAAAAGTGGTTTCAGCTAAAGGCTTAGCTGGGGTTTTAAAAGACTTCTTCGGAAGATCCCAACTTTCTCAGTTCATGGATCAAAATAACCCCATTGCAGAGTTAACGCATAAAAGACGTCTTTCTTCCCTAGGGCCAGGTGGTCTTAATCGAGAAAGAGCCGGCTTTGAAGTTCGAGATGTGCATCCAAGCCATTATGGTCGTATTTGTCCTATTGAAACGCCAGAGGGACCAAACATCGGATTGATTACCTCCCTTGCTGCATTTGCTAAGCTCAATGAATTTAGTTTCATTGAAACCCCTTATCGTATTGTAAGAGATGGACTCGTAACAGATGAAATCGAATACATGGATGCAGACCAAGAAAAGAATTGTGTGATTGCGCAAGCATCTACCGCTTTGGATGAACATAGTCTATTTATCGATTCTATTTGCTGGGCTAGACATAAAGGAGAGCCTCTAAAAATTGAGACGAGCAAAGTGACACATATGGATGTTTCATCAAAACAGCCAGTTTCTATTGTCACAGGGTTGATTCCTTTCTTAGAGCACGACGATGCTAATAGAGCTTTGATGGGTTCTAACATGCAACGTCAAGCTGTGCCTCTTTTGCAAACAGAAGCCCCCATTGTGGGAACAGGTCTTGAATCTAGAGCTGCTCGAGATTCTGGAGCTATTATATTAGCAGAAGAAGATGGTATAGTTGAGTTTGTGGATGGCTTTCAGATTGTGATTGCAGCAAAGTCGAATCCTTTGATTAAAAAGACGTATCATTTGAAAAAATTTATGCGCTCTAATGCAGGAACTTGTATTAATCAAACCCCACTTTGTGCCACTGGAGATGTGATAGAAGCAGGAGATATTATTGCAGATGGACCTGCTACTGATAAGGGGGAAATTGCTCTAGGTAAGAACGTCTTAGTAGCGTTTATGCCTTGGTGTGGTTACAACTTTGAAGATGCGATTATTATTTCAGAGAAACTTGTTAAGCAAGGTGCATATGATTCTGTCTTAATTGAAGAGTTTGAAGCGCAAGCGCAAGTGACTAAAATTGGTAAAGAAGAAATTACACCAGATATTCCTAATGTTTCAGAGTATCCTTTAAGGCATTTAGATAAAACCGGTGTGGCTCGCAGGGGAGCTAAGGTTGTACAAGGAGATTATCTAGTTGGTAAGACCGTTCCCAAAGTAGAAGATAACGCTCCTTTAGAAAAGAAACTGCTTTGCGCTATCTTTGAAGAAAAAGGTGATGAAGTAAAAGATGCTTCTTTAATAGCTCCTCCAGGAACATCTGGGGTTGTCATGGATGTAAGGGTCTTTACGCGTAGGGATCGTTTATCCAAAACAGATGATGAGTTAGTAGAGGAAGCCACTCGCATTAAAGATATTCATCAAGAGTTTAAGGCTAAAGAATCAAAACTCATTATAGAGTTTCATGAACAAGTAGGAGCCCTTTTATTAGGAGAAGCAGCTCCTGCACCAATCATGCATCGTAAAACAGGTGATATTCTTATTAAAGAAGAGGAAATCATCACTCAGGAAATGATTGAGGTTCTGGAAGAAGAAAAACCTGAAGACTTAATTATTGGGGAAGCTGAGGAGTATGATACTCTTAAAAAATTGATGCGTGAGTTTGATTCGCAAATGCAGGCTCTGCAACAGCAGCATAAAACAGAAATTGAATTTATCCGCAAGGGAGATACCGAATTAGATCCAGGGGTTATTCGCCAAGTTAAAATTTACGTTGCTTCAAAGCGCAAGCTAGAAGTGGGAGATAAAATGGCGGGGCGCCATGGAAATAAAGGGGTTGTTTCTAAGATTGTTCCTGAGCAAGATATGCCCTATTTAAACAATGGGGAAACCATCGAGATGATTTTAAATCCTTTAGGGGTTCCTTCTCGTATGAATATGGGACAGTTATTAGAGACTCATCTTGGGTATGCAGCTAAAAAAGCAGGGATTTATGTAAAAAGTCCTGTTTTTGAAGGATTTCCAGAGTCTCGTATTTGGGCAATGATGGAAGAAAATGGCCTTCCTTCTAATGGAAAGAGCTATTTGTATGATGGACGTACAGGAGAGCGTTTTGAAAACCCTGTTGTATGTGGCTACATATATATGCTTAAATTAAATCATTTAGCTGCTGATAAAATTCATGCTCGATCAGTTGGTCCTTATTCACTTGTTACGCAACAACCATTGGGAGGAAAAGCCCAAATGGGAGGACAAAGATTTGGAGAGATGGAGGTTTGGGGTCTAGAAGCCTATGGTGCTGGTTATACGTTGCAAGAATTAGTAACGGTCAAATCAGATGCTGTTGAAGCAAGACTTCGCGCTTATGAATTAATTGTAACGGGAGAAAACCTTCTATGGACCAGGGTCCCAGAGTCTTATAACGTACTTGAAAAAGAAATACGTGGTCTTGGAATAGATATGTGTGCCGTATCAGCAGAAGAAGAGTAAAAACTTGGAGTAACTTAAATGTCGGAAGAATTCAATAATTCCCGCTTTGAAAAAAGCTCTCGTTTTGGGAAAGTGACCATTCAAATTGCATCTGATGATAAAATTCGTAATGAGTGGTCTCGAGGGGAGATTAAAAAAGCTGAAACAATTAACTACCGTACCTATAAGCCAGAAAAGGGTGGGTTGTGTTGTGAAAAGATTTTTGGTCCTACTAAGGATTGGGAATGCGGCTGTGGAAAATATAAGAAGATCAAGCATAAAGGGATTGTTTGTGATCGTTGTGGCGTAGAAGTTACCCTAGCTAAAGTGCGTCGCCAACGAATGGCGCATATTGAGCTTGCTGTTCCTATCGTTCATATCTGGTTTTTTAAAACCATGCCGTCTCGTATTGGTAATATTTTAGGGATGTCTTCTGCTGACTTAGAAAGAGTCATTTATTATGAAGAGTATATTGTTATTGATCCAGCTCAGACAGAATTAGAGAAAAAGCAATTGCTAAGCGATGTTCAGTATCGAGAGGCGCAAGAGAAATGGGGAACCGATACTTTTGTTGCTAAAATGGGTGGAGAAGCTATTCGTGATCTTTTAGAAAAAGAAGATCTACAAACCCTTGTAGTAGAACTAAAAGATAAGTTACGTAAGACAAAGTCCATGCAAGCACGGATGAAATTAGCTAAGAGGCTAAAGATTGTAGAAGGTTTTACTACTTCTCCTAATCGTCCAGACTGGATGGTAATGGCTGCTATCCCTGTAATTCCGCCAGATTTAAGACCTCTTGTTCCTTTGGACGGAGGGCGTTTTGCAACATCTGATTTAAACGATTTATATCGCCGTGTAATCAACCGTAATAATCGCTTAAAAGCGATTTTAAAGTTAAAAACACCTGATGTCATCGTACGCAATGAAAAAAGGATGCTTCAAGAAGCGGTAGACGCTTTATTTGATAACGGTCGTCATGGCCATCCTGTTATGGGAGCAGGTAATCGTCCTCTTAAATCCTTATCAGAAATGTTAAAGGGAAAACAGGGGCGTTTTCGTCAAAATCTTTTAGGAAAAAGAGTAGATTATTCCGGTCGTTCTGTGATTGTTGTAGGTCCTGAACTGAAATTTAATCAGTGTGGTTTGCCCAAGCAGATGGCCTTGCAATTGTTTGAGCCATTTATCATTAAGCGCTTAAAGGATTTAGGTTACGTATACACGATACGTTCTGCTAAAAAGATGATTCAAAAGCAAGCTCCGGCGGTATGGGATGTGTTAGAAGAAATCACAAAAGACCACCCTGTTATTTTGAATCGTGCGCCTACTTTGCATAGATTGGGGTTGCAGGCATTTATACCGACACTTGTTGAAGGGAAAGCCATTCGTGTACATCCGCTTGTATGTTCTGCGTTTAACGCAGACTTTGACGGTGACCAGATGGCAGTTCACGTGCCTTTGTCATTAGAAGCTCAACTAGAAGTAAAGTTATTGATGATGGCACCAGACAACATCTTTTTACCTTCCTCTGGTAAACCTTCCGCAGTTCCTTCACAGGACATGATCTTAGGTTTGTATTACCTGATGTTAGATCCTATTTACATTCCGGAAGAGCATGGCAAAAAAACGAAGGTTTTTGTCGATAAGCAAGAAGTTCTGATGGCTCTAGCACCAGGTGCTGGAAGCTATAACTTTGATGAGCCTCAAGTAGAAGGCGCGCGTCGTGATGACTTAGGAAGAGGAATTAGGTTACATGAAAAAATCAAGCTTAGGTTAGATAATGGCATTATTGAAACAACACCAGGGCGTGTTTTATTCAATATGATTGTTCCTAAAGAGCTTGGGTTTCAAAATTACACCTTGCGTAAGAAGAAAATGAGCGAGCTTGTTCTTGAGGTGTATAAAAAAGTAGGCTTAGAAGCAACTGTGTGTTTCTTAGATGACATTAAAACCCTTGGATTTTCCGAAGCGACAAAAGCTTCTTTATCGATGGGGGTTTGCGATGTTAAAATCCCAACCAATAAGAAAAAAGTTATTGAAGACGCTGAAAAAAGAATCGAAGCGGTTGTTAAACAGTATGAAGATGGTATTATTACCGAGGGAGAGCGCCACTCCAAAATTATTGGTATGTGGACGGAGGTAACCGATCTATTATCTGAAGAGCTATTTAAAATGATTAGCTCACTAAAAGAGGGTGAATTAAATCCTCTTTTCTTAATGATGGATTCTGGTGCTCGAGGTAATAAATCTCAGGTTAAACAGCTTGGTGCTTTGCGAGGTTTGATGGCAAAACCATCTGGTGAGATTATTGAATCTCCTATTATTGCAAACTTCCGTGAAGGATTGAGTGTTCTTGAGTTCTTTATCTCTTCCCACGGAGCCCGAAAAGGTCTTGCTGATACAGCCTTAAAAACAGCGGATTCTGGATATTTAACTCGTCGTCTTGTAGATGTAGGGCAAAATGTCATTATTACAGAAGCTGATTGCGGTACGTTAAATGGAATTGATGTTTTTGCAATTAAACAAGGACAAGAAGAACTTCTTTCTTTGAAAGATCGTATTTTTGGTCGTGCTGTCTGTGAAGATATTTACCAGCCGGGTGATAGTACGCAATTGATTGCAAAAGCAGGAGATGTGCTCAATGTTCTACAAGCAGAAAAAATTGATGATGCAGGAATAGAAAGCGTTCGTATTCGCTCTGCTCTTACTTGTGAAGCAAGAAGAGGAATATGTGCAAAGTGTTATGGTACTGATCTGGCAAATGGAATGCTGATTGGTTTAGGTGAAGCTGTAGGAATTATAGCTGCTCAATCCATCGGAGAACCAGGAACCCAGCTTACTATGCGTACTTTCCATACTGGGGGAATTGCATCAGCGGGTGTTTCTCCTGAATTAATTGCAGAGCACGATGGTGTTTTGGTTTATATGGGCCTTCGTACTGTAGAAACCGATGAACATGTGTTCTTAGCTTTAAATAAAAATGGTTCCTTGCACATTGTGCGTAACGAAGGAAGAACTTTGGATGAGTATAAGAAACTACTCAGCACTAAATCCATAGAACCTTTGCAAACCTTTACTGTAGAATTGGGAACGCGTATTTTACTTGCTGATGGAACTAACATCAAAAAGAAAACAAAAATTGGTTATTGGGAACAGCACAATGTTCCGATTATTTGCGAGCGCCCAGGTTACGTAAAATATGAAGATCTTGTGGAAGGGATTTCTACGCAAAAAGAAATTAATAAGCAAACAGGTCAAACAGAGCTGATTGTTAAACAACATCGTGGTGAACTACATCCTCAGATTGTCATTTATGCAGATCCTAAATGTACAGAACTTGTGGGAACGTATGCGATTCCATCAGGTGCGTATATTTCGGTACAAGAAGGACAATCTGTAACAGCAGGTATGTTGTTAGCTCGTCTTCCTAGAGGAGCCATTAAGACAAAAGATATCGTCGGAGGACTGCCGCGTGTTGCAGAGCTATTCGAAGCTAGACGCCCCAAGGATGCTGCTGAGATTGCTAAGATCGATGGAGTTGTTGATTTCCGTGGAGTGCAAAAGAATAAGCGTATTGTGATTGTCCGCGATGATGAATCCGGCATGGAGCAAGAACATTTAATTCCTTTGACTAAGCACTTAATCGTGCAAAGAGGTGACTTTGTCATTAAAGGACAGCAAATAACCGATGGTTTGGTTGTGCCGCAAGAAATTCTTGATATTTGCGGTGTTCGTGAGCTACAAAGGTATCTTGTTAACCAAGTACAAGAGGTTTATCGTTTACAAGGGGTAGATATCAATGATAAACACATTGAAATTATTATCCGTCAGATGTTGCAAAAAGTGCGTGTAACAGATCCAGGCGACACTATTTTCCTCTATGGAGAAGATGTGGACAAGAAAAACTTCCATGCAATGAACTCTAAAACTTTAAATGAAGGTGGACGTCCTGCACAAGCAACTCCTGTTCTTTTAGGTATTACCAAAGCTTCACTAGGAACAGAGTCCTTTATCTCTGCTGCTTCCTTCCAAGAGACAACACGTGTCTTAACAGATGCAGCCTGTGAAGGTAAAACAGATTACCTGCTCGACTTTAAATCCAATATCATCTTAGGACATATGATTCCTGGAGGAACTGGATTTGAAGAATATCGTGAAAGGGTTTTAAATCTTGATCGTGAAGAGAAAGAACCACTTGTTTTTTCTTTTAACGATGACCCTGTACTTGTTGGATAGCTTTTCTTTTGAATTAAAGCCCTATTGTAAAATAGGGCTTTTTTTGTTTTTTAATGATAGCGGATCTCCCAATACTCATCATCTATTCCAGCCAAATGAGTTCAATATATTCTCTACGCAGACTACCGTCGTTACAGTTAAGGTAAATAGCATTACATATTCTTCTAATTGCACCTTCATTGGTTTTTTTTAAGCAAGATTAATTTTACTCTGAAGTTCAAACAGCAGGCATAAATGCCATTTGTTAGCTTAAGTTGCGAGAATGAATGTCGGCACAAGATTCATCATGCGTTGTCTTACAACATTGCCAACGCCAACGCCAAGTATCATCACCTATGCCAGACCAAGCACATTCAATATATTGTTTGCGAAAATTAGCGTCTTCTTGACTATCGCTTTGGTTAAAGTAAATGGCATTATATATCCTTGTAACTACATCTTTAGCAGCCAAACTATCTCCATTATGGGCAGCTTTAGCTTTGTTAAAAATTTCCTGACCGATATCTTCACATTTTTTTTCACCACTTCTATGGTTAACAATAGAATCAAGAGGTAGGGCAATAAGTCTTTGAACATATTCTTTTTCTTCAGCTGAAAGCTGCGGAAGTAAAGAAGTAGCTGATGACATGGAAAATGCCTTAGAATATCCAGAACCTACTGGTATTGTCATAAAAATCTCCTTGCAGTTGAAAGATTTTGATTATTTAAACGGAAAATGTAAAACAATATTTTGTTTTTAAGCAAGATTAATTTCAGCATTAGGATAATCCATGGGATTAATCTAACCTGAACATGAGACTTCTTAACCTCAATGTTGAATTTAATTAACTAAAAACAAGAAAGATAAGACAGAAATCAGTACAAAAAGACCTCAAAGACCTCTTAATGTTTGTAAAAGTTTCGTTTGAGAAAGAATAACAAAAGAGGTCAAAAATGGAAACGCTTAGTGGAATTGCAGCTTATATGAGGCAGCCTAAAAAGCCTCTATATTTTCCATTTTGGATCTTCTAGCAGGAGCTCGTTCTATTGTAGTTGATGAAGTATCTAAAAATTAAAAACAAGTAAGACAATGAAAAGTCATGATTATTAAAAGGTGCTTATTCAAAACAGTCGTTTCATGTCTAGGAATGTAGGCTAATATACTTTTTATTTTGCTTGAAACAATCTATGGAACCTATATAGAGATAGTTTTGTGATTTTTAGCAGTTCTTCTTCCAGTTAAAGGAAGCCTGATGCGCGAAATCTTTGTGCGATTTTGACTAGCCTCCCACAAATGCACATCGGATTGTAATCCTAGCCAAAATTCGGGAGACATTCCTAAAGCATCAGAAAAATCTAAAGCGATTTGTTCGGTAATTGATCTCTTACCATGAATGATTGCGCTTAGCTTCGGCTGCGTCCATGATCCTCCTAAATGAGCAGCAAATGCAGATTGAGAGATTCCTAAAGGCTCTAGGAATTCCTCTAATAGAATTTTTCCTGGTAACGTTGGCTTTCTGTGTGTTGGCAACATATTTTCCCCCTAATGATAATCAATTATTTTGATTTCGGATGCTTCGCGTTTATCTGCATCCCATTTAAAAACGATCCGGTATTGATCGTTAATTCTAATGCTATACTTTCCTGCAAGATTTCCCGAGAGCTTCTCTAACCTATTATTCGGGGGTATTTTCAAATCTTCTAATCGAAATGCTTTGTTGAGCATATCGAGCTTAGTCGTAGCCTTTTCCCATAAGGTTTGACTAAGCCTCTGTCTAGCTTTTTTCGTATTAACGCCATTATAAATATTCTCTGTTTCATCATCGGAGAAGGATATAATCAATTCGAGTGTCCTTTTCATGTCAGTATATCGAAACTCGATATAATATTTCAATAGAAAAATTATTAGAAGCAAAGTTCAGTGGTAAATCTTTACTCTGTGCAGCAGTAAGCACAACTTTTTGAACACCAATGTTGAGTTTAAGGAAAAAAGGGGTTAAAAAACGCTAGATTGAGGATTTTAATTTCTAATAAGTGGCATTGCTACCTTTTTTATTTTTTTCTTGTTAATAGATATATTTATAAGTCGCTAAAGATTTATAAAAAAACTAGAACTCTTTTAGGAAAAAAATTCTTATGTGTGGAATCCTCTCTGTTTGGAATAAAAAAGAACCACTGCAATCTAGAGTGCTTGAAAAGGCAGTAGAGACATTGCATCATCGCGGTCCTGATTCAAAGAATACATGGCTCTCTTCTGATAAGCAAGTTGGGTTAGGTCATGCGCGATTAAGCATCATAGGCTTGGATAATGGAGTACAACCCGTATCAAATGCTGAAAAAGGCATTTATGCGGTTGTTAACGGAGAGTTTTATGATTATTTAGACATTCGCAAACACTATGAAGAATCGGGATATAAGTTTACCACTGACACAGATAGCGAGATCATTATTCCCCTTTATTTAGAATATGGGACACAATTATTTACCAAGTTAAATGGTGAATTTGCCTTTATTATTTGGGATGAAAGAAAAAAACAAATGATTTGTGCAAGAGATAGATTTGGTATTAAGCCTTTATTTTATGTGTGGGACAAGGGAAATTTCTATGCAGCTTCAGAAATTAAAGCTTTATTGGCATTAGGAATTAAAGCTGAATGGGATAAACACAATGCTTCTATGATCTTTCAAGGAGTTCCCTCATTAAGCGGCTCTTGTTTTAAGAATATTGCCCAAGTCAAGCCCGGGCATTTTTTAATTGTCTCCCAAGATACTCTCACTGAGCAGGAGTACTGGAATTTTACCTATCAAGATTCTCATCAAAAATATAGCGATGAAGAATATATAGCTTTATTTAGAGAAAAATTGAGCACGGCTATTCAGAGAAGATTAATTGCAGATGTACCTGTTGGGTTTTATTTAAGTGGGGGTATTGACTCTAGCGCTGTGATGGCTTTATCCGCCAAATTAGGAAAAAATCTCCAAGCATTTAATATCTCTTTTGATAACGAGGTTTTTGACGAAGAGAAATTTGCTCAAGAGCTGGCAGCTCACACAGGAGTAAAGCTCTCTTCGATCAGAGTTACCCAGCAAGAGATTGCAGATTCTTTTAGCAATGCTATATTCCACCGAGAAGGGCTTGTTTATCAGACAAATGGCGTAGCAAAATACCTACTCAGTAAACACGTTTTTAACTCTGGGTATAAAGTGGTTTTAACAGGCGAGGGCGCGGACGAAGTATTAGCTGGTTATCCTTCTTTTAGAGAAGACATGGCAAATAGTTTAGGTGGTTTAGAGAAAGAATTTTTATTTGATAAGCTTAAAGAAAGCCATGACCTGGCAGGCGCAGCATTTATTTCAGAGGGGAGTTACAATCAACCAGCCCTTAAAGAGATCAGGTCTCAATTGGGTTATATACCATCTCTTTGGAAGATGAGCTTTGATGTGGGGCATTCTATGCAGGCGGTTTATTCCTTGCCTTTTCAAGAGATCATCACTGCATGTAATCCTATGCTTAGCTTTCTCAAAGAGGTCTCACTGCCAAATATTCAAAATGCTCATATCGTCAATAAATCAGCTTATCTTTTTTGTAAATCTTTCCTTCCAGAGCTTGTACTGAGCTATCTGGGCGATCGTATGGAAATGGCTCATTCTATTGAAGGGCGTCTTCCTTTTCTAGATGTAGAAGTAGTAGAATTTGCTAACCAGCTTCCAATTGGATTGAAAATCAAGGGATTAAAAGAGAAGTTCATCCTATATGAAGCTGTTAAAGATCTTATTCCTGCTAGTATTTATCAAAGAAATAAGCACACATTTTCAGCTCCTCATGCAATCAATGACACAGAAAAGAAGAGCCCATTAGAAGTGCACATTCATGATGTCATTCATAGCAGAGATTTTATAGATTTGCCTTTTTTCGATCAGAAAAAAGCCGTTCAATTGTTTGAATCTATGAGAAGTAAATCCACAAGAGATCGAATGATAGCAGAGTCCTCTTTTAACTTAATGTTAAGTGCTTATTATTTGGACAAGCATTTTATTAAATCCTCTGCTTGAATCTTGGGATGTTTAAAAACAAAGCCCATTGATTTAATTTTCTGATTGCAAACTTTATAGCTGCTCTTTGATAAGTCTTTACTCCATATCGGGCAAGGGATACCAGCTAATTGACAAAGATGGGAATAGAGCTCTCTACGGGGCGTGTGATCATCGTTAACCAAATGATAAATACCTGTTAAAGATCTGCCCAAGCAAAACAAAATAGCCGCTATAATATCTTCTAAGTGAATATGGTTTGTGGGCTCATCTCCAGAGCTGAGCATGTTCTTCCCTGAAAAGCGCTTTGCTCGGTCGGGTAGTTCTCGCTTAGGACCATAAATACCTCCTAAACGAAGAATACAAGTAGAAGCATTGCAGTTTAAGTAATAACGTTCCGTCTCAAGCAGTATTTTTGCATTCTCTGATTTTGGACAAAGAACCTTGTCTTCTGCAACCCACTCATTTCCTTCACAGACAGAGGTACTGCTAGTATAAAGCAGATAAAAAGGGGTTTGCCTATCCTTTAAAGCTAAAGAAACCCGCTTAGCTGTTTGCAGATAAACTTCTTCATAGCTTTGAGAGTTTTTAGGGGCTATAAGGATGATTATCCCATCACATGAATCGATTAATTCCTTAAATACTTTATCTTCTTTAGGAAGCAGTACACAGTGTCCATAACAGCTGAGTGCATCAATTCGTTCTTTGCGTGTTGTAGTGATAAAAATTTCGTGAGGTTGGGTTTGAAAACACCTTAATAACTCCTCCCCCACATAACCTGCTCCCATTACTAATAACTTCATTTTTAGAAACTTTTTGTAAATATTTCAGATAATGCTTATTTTGAAGAATCGTATAATTTTAAAGGATACTGATGCTTTCTAAAAATACAAAGGTTTTTATAGAGAAATTTTCACTGTGTCTTCTTCTTTGTTTAGGCGGAGGGTGGCTTACAGGATGGGTTACTGAGCAAGGAATACAAGAATGGTATCCTAGCTTAATAAAGGCTAGTGGAACACCTCCCAATATTGTTTTTCCGATTGTATGGACCATTCTCTATATCTTTATGGCTATTGCATTGACGCTGCTCTGGGTAAGCAAAATCACTAAAAAAAAGACAGCTGTTCTATTATTTGGTATTCAACTGCTTTTAAATTTCAGTTGGTCTTGGTTATTCTTTTATTTAGAGAAAGTAGGCTTAGCTCTTGTCGATATAACTCTTTTATGGATTTGTATTTTTTTTACAATTATTTGCTTTTGGAAGCATACTCGATATGGAAGTTACTTGCTTTTGCCCTATTTAGCTTGGGTTAGTTATGCCTTTTATTTAAATCTATTCATTTGGATGTATAACTAAAGAAGCGATAAAGGGCTCTTTAAAAAAAGCCCATTGTAATCTTCAAGTAAAAAAAGTTGCTGTCTTTAGGTCTATAATTTTAAGCCATCCAATGCCAGGTATCATTACCTATTCCATCCCAAGCTCGTTCAATATATTGCTTACGCAAAGAACCATCATTGCAACTAAAGTAAATAGCATTGCATATTCTTACAACTACGTCTTTAGCTTTATAACCCCAGTTTTGGGTTTTCTAGCTGGTAACTAGCTCTAAACTTTCCTTATCAGACATCCTAATACAAGGCTTTTTAGGTTGCCTCATATAAGCCGCAATTCCACAAAGCGTATTAACCAAAAAGTTACTCACTGATCTATGCCTTGTGTGCTCAATCTGGGATATATTTTTAAGTTGATCATTTACAGTTTCAATAATAACTCTTTTACGCAGTAGTATTTTATCTCTGAGATTCATGAACTTATTTTTCATTTTAGACCGTAAATTTGTGAATAGTTGTAAACCTTTATCCATTAATTTTTTTCCTAATTTCTCTGAAATATACCCTTTATCTCCATAGAGGTTTCCGGTGATTCCCTGTGACAAAACCTCAGCTACAGAAACATCCGATGTATTTCCAGGGGTTAATTGAAACGCTAGAATTTCTCCTACTTCGTTAATGATTAAATGAAGTTTCACTCCAAAGAACCATCCTGCTCCTGTTTTTCCCATTTTTGCAAATTTTGCAAAAACTTTATTTCTTCTAATCCTTTTGTTATGGCAAACTTGTATCTTCGTTGAATCGATAAAACTAACTCCAGTAATTGTACCTTTATTATGTAAAAGATAAGCAAATAGGGGGATGAAAAGATTTTTTAGAAGGTAGACAAATCTGCTATAGCTAATAAGCGTAGGAAACTCCTTATGAAGATAAATCATAACGTGGCTGCAATAGAAGTGTTTGAAATTCCTGTAGTTTGATTGATGAAATAAAATAGATATTGTCATCATTTCAGGAATAGACATTTCTGCTTTAGGTCCTCTTAGAGATTTGCCTTTGGTAATTAAATGTTGCTCCCATTGCTTGTTGAAATCCTTCCAAAAATCATCCACAGAGCAGTATAATTCAATAAGCGTTTCCATTTTTGACCTCTTTTGTTGTTGTTTTTTCTCAAACGAAACTTGTACAACATTAAGAGGTCTTTTTTACACTGTTTTTTTGTCTTATCTTTCCTATTCTTAGTTAATTAAACTCAACATTGGGGTTTATAACTATCTGCATCAGGGGCAGCTTTAGCTCTGTCAAAAATTTCCTGACCTAGTTTTTTGCATTTTTCTTCACCGCTCTCATTGTCAAGGATAGAGTCAAGAGGCATAGAAACAAGCTCTTGAACATACTGTTCTTCCTCAGCTGAAAGCTGTGGGCGGGTAGAGGGAGCTGATGACATAAAAAATATGCTAGAGTTTCCAGAACCTACTGGTGTTGCCATAAAAATCTCCTTGTACAAATGAGGTTTGTTTAATTTAAACGGAGAATGTAAGAAAAAATTTGTTTTTAGGCAAGATTTGAGTTTTACCTGATTCATTTTAGGATATTTTTTGCTCGATCATTTTTCTTAATTTTAGACTATCTTTAGCAAAAACGCGAATTCCTTCAGAGAGTTTCTCTGTTGCCATAGCATTTTCATTGAGGTGCCAACGAAAAGATTTCTCATCTAATGCAATTTGATCAGCAGTGATTTTCTTTGCTGTTTCAGGGTTAAGCTTTTGTTTTAGGGGGCCTTCTAAATTTTGTAGTTCTGCGAGTAATTTAGGAGCAATAGTCAGTAGGTCACAACCAGCTAATTCCAGGATTTCATCCGTGTTGCGAAAACTAGCGCCCATAATTTGGGTTTTATAACCCATTTTTTTATAGTAGTTATAAATAGTTGTAACGGAAATAACACCAGGGTCTTTATCAGGCGGATAAGAGTCTTTTTTTTCCTGTTTTTTATACCAATCTAAGATGCGACCTACAAAGGGAGAGATCAATGTAGCTTTTGCTTCTGCACAAGCTATCGCTTGCTCCAAACTAAAAAGCAGGGTCATGTTGCAGTGAATGCCTTCTTTTTCAAGTTGCTTAGCCGCTTGAATACCTTCCCATGTAGAGGCTAGTTTAATCAGAATGCGTTTATGATCGATACCAGCTTCTTCATATAAAGCAATTAAATGACGAGCTTTTTTCATGCTTTCTTCTGTGTCAAAAGAAAGATGAGCATCGATTTCTGTAGATACACGGCCTGGGATAATTTTTAAAATTTCCAAACCAAAATTCACAAATAACTTATCAATAATGAATTCAATTAAAGCCGTGCCTGTTTGTTTGGTTTTTAATCCTGATTGGATAGCTTCTTCGATTAAGAATTGATATTCAGGTTTATTAGAAGCTGCCAGAATTAAGGAGGGATTAGTTGTTGCATCTGTTGGTAGGTAAGTTTTAATTTCTTCAATTTCTCCCGTATCAGAAACAATCGTTGTTATTTTTTTAAGTTGCTCGAGCTTATTCATATAAACCTTCATTATTAGTAAAGCAGATGGTAACGAACACAAAGTTTAAGGAGAAGTAAAAAAATAAGGATTTAGAAAGCGAATTGAACAGGGTTTACTAATTTAGGAAAGGTTTGGATTTTTTTAAAGCTTTCTTGGAATTCAGCAGGTTTTATCATGGACTGATAACCACCTATGATAATTTGTACTTCTTGGTTATTTTCTAATGCTTCTAAAAAAAAGGCAAGACATTCTGGAGATAAAGGGATTTTTTGTCCTCCTTCTAGACAGTAAGCTAAAAATTGCTGGGATGCCTCTTTTGTGATAAGTTCAATTACGGCGGATTGTTTGATTGCATGAGGATAGAGATTCAAATAAGCCTTTATGTTGTTTCCTATGCAAATTATTTCTAGATCTATGCCACTCATGCGGTAAGACAACTTGCTTGAGCAATGTTCTTTGCAGTCTGAGTAAAGGTGCTCTACTTGCCAGTTTGGAGAATGACCGCAGCTAAAAAGCGCAAGAAGAAGAAAAGCGCATCTCATTTCAAGTAACTTTCATGAAGTTGTTCGCGAATAGATCTTAAGACAATCATTTGCCAATAGGCTCCTAGTGTTTGACAGTCTTCTAACACTTTTTTCTGCAGAGGCAACCAATAGGTCTCTTGAAATTCTGCTTGGTTAAACATCTCTTCAAAACTGCTTTTCTTTACGAGTAAAGCATTCCATTTTTCTAAAAGGGCGGTTTCTAATCGCTCTAGATTTGCTTTTAGTTCTTTAGGAAGGGATGCATATAGATCAGAGGTGCATGTAAAAGACTTAAGTGTTTTTTGAAAAGATTCTAAGTGGCTCGAAAACTCTTTTTTTAAGGCTGTTGTAGTTAGGATATAGGCTTTATTTTCTTTAATAAAAATAAGCTGCAATTTGCGTAAAGGGCCGTATTTAGTTTCCGTATCGATTTGTAAAAGATGAGCTGGGCCTGCTTGTGTTTTCATTAAGCCCATACTGCGCCAGCTTGTTTTTCGAGTTTTTTCATAGATAGCTTGTACCGCTTTTAAGTACTCAGGAAGGTCCACTTTTATTTCTTCGACTGCCAAAATAACAGAAGGAGCAAGCGCTTGCTTGGTCTTGCCGATAAAAGCGATTTTAACCCTTGGAGCCAATATTTTAGGATCAGCAAAATCCCAGTCAGGAGGAGGAGTAAAAAAGCAAGAAGGCTGACCTGTAGTAATACAAAAACAAGAGGGGGAAAATACAAGAGAAAATAAGAAAAGGCATATTTTATACATAAGCTTTTAAGTCTTTAGATTT
Source organism: Candidatus Rhabdochlamydia sp. T3358 (assembly GCF_901000775.1). GTDB lineage: Bacteria > Chlamydiota > Chlamydiia > Chlamydiales > Rhabdochlamydiaceae > Rhabdochlamydia. Next base: position 2,459 of record NZ_CAAJGQ010000009.1, on the reverse strand, counting down.
AAGAAGTATAAAAAACACCTTATATAAAACTAAGAGTTTTTGTGAAGAAAAATTTCCAATTCAAGTTTACAGAATAATAACTATTTTTTTTATTGATCCAGAAAAGGAATAAAAATTATTTAATACATCATTTATACTCGATTTTTGATATAATTATTGGAAAATTATAACTAATTTATTTCAAAGAATATGAGTCAATCAATAAAAAGTTTTTTAAAGCCTACGTATTACATTTCAGAAGAGGATAACCAGCTAAAAGCAAGTGTTCAGATGATTTCTGAGCATAAGCAAAAAGGTGGCTTGAATGGGCATGCTCGAGCTGTAGCCCAAGCTGTTCATAGCATTGTGCTTGTAATCTTCATTAATATTCCTTATCACTTCGCATTAGGAAGTAAAAACTTATTTTTAAATTGTGTTCATCTGAATCTTGAGCTCATGGTTTTAGAGCACTATAATGCAGCCATGCAAAATTTGATCTATTCCGTTATTGCCACGATTTATGTAACGCTTGGAACTTTTATCCCTCCTGTTCTTAACGGATTTAAGATGGAGAGATCTCAACCTGATGATCTCAGTATACCCCTTGACTCTAGCCTCGATATAGCAATTGAAGACCAATCTGAAATAAGAAGCCCTACGCCTTCTCTTGAAGAGATGGATTTAACTAGCATTTTATCTACGCAATCTGAGCCATCTACAGTTGTAGGAAATCAAGATGAGCTTCGGATGGAATTCTCTGAAATGCTTACTAATTCTAATGTATTTTCTTCTGATTTTACTCCTGGTATGCCGAGTGTTGAAGACCAAGAGGAATCTAAAGAGTCTGAAACAAGGGGTTCTATCCCTTTTAATACCCCTAGTGTTCAAAATGAGATTAGAAATGAACATGATTTTGTTTCTTCTCAGCGTTATCCTAATCAAGCAAACTCTATGCCGACATCATCTATCAACACCAATGATGATTTAGTGAGCGATGGTTGGTTGATGACACCTAATGTTAAATCCTTTGCAACCAAGTCTATTAATATTGGTACCCGTGACATGATTGGAGCTTACGGTGTTAATTTGGAGAGACAAGCTTATCGTACGGCCCTTGATGAATATATTCGCATTCTTAAGGATGATTTTGACATTGATCTCAACGAACGACTTACCACAATTGAAAAATGGCTCAGAAGTCCGGCTTATCAAAACAATCCAATAGTCAATGCTCTTTACCGTACTTTATTCTATTTAACAAAGCCAGTTGCTTATGATGATAAAGGTCCTATCTATACTCATGCAAAAGAGCAATATGAAAAATATGTAACCTCACTGCGTGAGCTTCTCTTAATGGTAAAATCTCAAGAGGCTCTAAAGGTTTCAAGAGGCTCTAATATTAAAGAGATTAAAAAATGTTTTACTCTTACATACGCGCTTTGTAAAGCTCGTTTCCGTTCTGAAAATCATGGACTTCTACGTAATCTTCTTCAGCTTCATGAATATGAATATGATCGGCTACACCCTGAAGAAAAGATTCCTGTTGTAACCAGAGAGAATTTCACTCAGGTCGTAATGGCAAAAAATAAGAAGGTAACTGGAGCTCCTGCTTCAATGAAGGTCTCTTCAACTCAGAGAAGCTGCCGAATGGCTTATGGAGCCGTTGGGATTGAAGACTTTTTAATGACAGACATTCCATTTTTAAGAGGAAAACAAGTTTTTAAAAATGATAAGAAAGAGGAGCGTAGTTTCTATTACATGCGTCATCCAACACCACATGTTGAGGGCTCTCTAACTCGGATCACATTAGGGGCCATGTCAAGAATAACCGGTTTAGGTCATATCGAATCAGGTGAAGCTATTGCTCCTGAATTTGAAGGGATGTTGGAAGCAATAGCACAAAGAAACGAATCTTATCTCATTCAATCACACCAACGTCTGAATGATTTAGGTAAAGTAGAAAACGAAGATAGTCGATCACAAACCCTTTATCGCTTGCAAGAAAGCCATAAAAATTTTCATGTAGTCTTTCAAGCTGTTGAAGGCGAGCTCTTTGACCGTAAGGGCTCTTATGAAAAAATGGAGACATTTGCAGATTTAAAAGAGGCAATTAAAGCATCCTTCTACATAGAAGGCAGCCCTAATCGATTACCAGCTCTCCTTGAGAAAGATGAAGATTATTGCAATTTTACAATCGATCAACTGCTCGCTCAGGTTCATCAAACGTTGTTTGGAGAACGTTCTGGTATTTCTTTTGGTGGGCAAGATCCAACAGTGATATTGCAACCATTTTTTAGACACTTAGAACATAAATTTTTCTATCTTCATTCGTATCGTCTCCGCGAGCTATGCAGGGCTCGCTTGCGATATCTTCATTAAAACTTTTCTTTTTATATCACTCTCTCAGCTGTACAATTCCATGCAGCCTCAAAATCTATAGGCGACACATATCCTAAAGTCGAATGCAATCTTTTGCGGTT
>NZ_CAAJGQ010000008.1 GCF_901000775.1 Candidatus Rhabdochlamydia sp. T3358 | reverse complement strand
GGTAGATTTGGCTACACCTAAATCATGAGCGATTTCGCTCATAGACTTACTGCTTTCTCGACTTAGCTTTACAGTGTTTATTTTAAACTCACGGTTGTACTTTTCTTGATTTTTCATAGACCCTTATTTTTCTTAAGCTATTATTATTTGCTGTCTATGTTCTTTATGTCTAGGTAATGGTAGCAAGATCACAGAGCCTGGAGTAGATTATCCTAACCGCGAGTGGCAAGCGTTTATCTTAGCTTTTTATATTTTACAAGGGGATGATCTTAAATTCCGTCTGCCAAATGTAAAATACTTTTGCACAAACTGTAAGAACTTCTTTGACCGAGGTGGAAACCGCGCAATGGCCGAAGATCGCCTGCACCAAGAAATGAGTGAACAAGAAGTTACAACTGATGATCTTGAAGCAACCATTGCTAATCTTATCCCTGTTCCTCTTCAAAGTAAAGGGAAGGCTGTTATCGAAAAACGCTTGAAACCAGGACTTGCTTTAGCAGAAATTTTAGCAACGCTTCCTTCAGAAGATAGGCAACATTTGCAAGAAATAAACTTTTATGGATATGGTTTCGATCATTTTGAAGTTAGCAAAAGAGAACAGCGTGCTGTTCCTCTTATTGAAGATGTGTGTACGCTTCAAGAGATGCAAGAGGTACTCAGAGCTTTGTACGAAGCTGTGCAAGAGAAAAAAGAACCCTCTCTCCTCAAAGATAATGGGATTGTTCAGAAAAACTGGAAGCCTTATCAAGGAAAAGATCGAAGTCTTTTATTTAATCAGGTAGACAATGATTTGAAACGTTCTACAGTATATGTGAATAGAACTCTTTATGATGGTCAAGGCTCAAACAATGCGGAAGGAATTTTTACGCTCTTAATGAATGCTGGGATAAGTCAAGAGGTTGCTCTTCAAATAATGGCTCAAATGCAGCAAGGTATTTTAGTAGAACCTACTAGTGGTTTAGTGGAAACATTTCAACATGACAAGCTTGGGTTAAATGTTACTGACACTCCAGAAAAGAGCACCATTGATGTGATAACAACAGAGGATAGCATTGAGATTAAGGCACAGAACGGTTTGTTATATAAAACAACAAACCCAGAAAGTCCTTATTTCCGTGAAAGCCCGATTGCTGTCTTTAACACAACGGTTTCAGTAACGATCCCTAAAGATGGAAGTGCTCCTAATGGTCACTGGACTTGGAAAGTTGCAGAGATTCTTTAAGCTTTATTCAATCGATCTTAAAAATTGATGGAGTATTTTAAGAAAAGCCTTTGGTTGTTCCCAAGGAACTCGATGTCCAGAAGAGGGGACAATCCAGCTTTGTGAAAGAGGATGGGAGAATTTCATAGGTTTCTTAGAGTAGGCTTCGTCTAGCTTGCCGGTGATCCATAAAATAGGAATAGGTGCTTGTTCAAGGATTGTAGAAAAATCTATTTGATGGGCTAAGGACCAAGATTTAAGTGCAGAAGAGAGGATATTGCGGGAGTAATCCTTTTCATAGCGTATAAGAGGGGTTGCTGAAAATACAGAGCGGTTATTCCAGCTATGCATCAAAGATTCCCATGACTCTTTCTGAAAACGCTCTGCCCAATTGTGATCTAAAGTTAAACGCTTTTTTTTCTCCTCTTGAGTTTTTAAACCTGGATTACCAGAAATCAGAATAAGAGCTTTAGGAAAACTTTCTAAAAGAGTGTGCATACATAGACGAGCTCCCATGGAATAGCCTAAGAGAATGGGCTCTTTTGGAAGTATTTTATTAAATTCTTGAGCCCATTTATGCAAACCTTGCTCTGGTTGCGCAATTTGATAAGGATTAATAGGAGTTAAGGAAATCTCTTTTTTCAGAGCTGACCAATCGGATTGTAGACCTAAAAATCCTGGCAGAGCATAGATCACTTTGTGCTTTGATGGATTACACAAGCTAAAACTACAATTCCTATAGCTAAACCAATTCCCCAACCAATCATGCTAGTGGAAATAGCGGTGAAGTTACTATCTTCTACAGCAGCTCCTGTTTCCCAAGTCTCATTGATTTCTTGTTGGTATACATCTAAACACTTATTAGCGTATAAAGGACTGCTTATAAGTGTGGTAACGGACAAAAGTGCACAGATTGCTTTTTTCATGAATGTGTTCCTCTAAAAAAGATAGCTAATTTTATCACAAACAGAAGGGTTTGTTGTAAACTTTAATTTTTAATTAGTCAGATGAATGAAAAATATCATCTTAAAGTCAATAACTTATAGCCGATTTATCATTTGTTCAAGTATAAATAATAGCACCTGGGTGCGCTTTATGCATCGTTTGGTTCTTTGAAGTGTCAAATTGTTCTGCAAAACACATAGGTTTTTGATAATGGAGACAGGAAAAGATAAAGTAAAAAAGATCTGCGATGTTCTACGTAAAGAAACATTAGAGCCCTCCCAAAAACAGGCTGAAGAAATGCTAGCACAAGCTAGTCTACAAGCTCAAGAAATTATTGCGCAAGCTCACTTAAAACAACAGCAACTGCTTATCAATGCTAAAGAGCAAATTCAAAAGGAAAGAGCTATTTTTGAGTCTTCTCTATCTCAGACAAGCAAACAAGTCATCGAAGCTTTAAAGCAGGAAATCAAAGAAAATATATTCAACAAAGAATTATTGTATTTGCTTAAAGGTGAGATGAATAAGCCAGAAGTTCTATCCCGACTGATTAATGCGGTTATAGGTGCTATTGAAAAAGAAGGCATTGAATCAGACTTAAGCGTCTACATTCCAGAAGCGGTTCCTGCTCGAGAGATAAATGCCCTTCTTTTGCAAAATATCTTGAGCAAACTACAGGAAAAATCTGTTTTGATTGGGTCCTCTATTCATGGTGGAATTGAGTTAAAAATCCATGATAAAAACATCTCCATAGAAATTACAGATTCTTCTTTAGAAGAGCTCATAGAGCGATATAGTCGTAGAGATTTTCATGAAATAATCTTTAAAAAATAGTCTGATAAATAAGGATTTTTTAATGAGTCGATATGTTTTTTTGGTACCTTTTTTACCTCCTCTTTCTCTAGATAAGCCCACAGAGCTATCTTTTGAAGAGCTAATGAGCTTATTACAGGTAAACTTAAGTCGCAAAGATTTGGAAAAGATCAAAGTATTGCGCTTAGCTGTGGATCTATCAAATATTAGGAATCTGCTTTTAGGGAAGCCTATCGATCCACATGGGAACTTTTCAGAAAAAGAATTGGACGAAGCTCTACTTGTAAAAAGCGATTTACCTCAATACGTCTTTGATTTTTTAGATCAATTTGAAGACAACGCAACAAAATTAAAAAATTTCTGGGGGTTATTTACGCAGTTTTTTGCAGAGGAAATTGCTAAGCAAAAAGGGTTCTTAAAAGACTATTTAATTTTTGAGAGAGAATCTAGATTGGTTTTACTGGGCTTAAGGGCTATCCAAGCTAAAAAAGATCTTCTACAAGAGCTGCAGTTTGAAGATCCCCTAGATCCTTTTATAAAGAATATTTTATTGCAAAAGGATTTAGAAAGATATACGCCTCCTTTTGAGTATGCACGTTTGAAAGAGATCTTTTTTACCTATTACAAAGATCCTTGGGAACAATATCGAGCCTTTACAGAATATCAGTTTACGACTGTTGCAGACATAGTGAGCAAAAGCTTATTTTCTATCGATCATATTCTCTGTTATGTAGCGCAATTTATATTAGTGGAATCACTTTACCATTTAGACAAAAAAGAAGGGGAGAAAGTTTTTGAGACATTTCAAACCGGATAAAAAGGATGAGCTCTATGATGAAACAAGCCGCTAAAGGCCTGGTAAAAAAAGTCTTTGGAAATCTACTTCATGTTGAATATCAAGGAAATATTCAACAAGGGGAAGTAGTCATGATCCAATTAGATAAAGGACACCCCCTAAAAGCTGAGGTCATTGAAATCATAGGAAATGCTGCCAAAATTCAAGTTTTTGAAGATACCAGGGGTATATCATTTGGTTGCCCAGTAAAATTTTCCTCGCATTTACTAGAGGCTGAGTTAGGTCCTGGGCTTTTAACCTCTATCTTCGATGGGCTGCAAAATCCTTTAGAGAAAGTAGCTGACGCTGCAGGTCTTTTCTTAAATCGCGGAGTCTATCTTCCCCCTTTGGATAAGAATCGTCGCTGGGATTTTCAACCTACGGTAAACATAGGGGATAGAGTGCATCGTGGAGATTCTCTAGGGTTTACTATGGAAGGGCGGTTTCATCACCAGATTATGGTGCCCTTTGCATACTTTGATCATTACACTATTGAATGGGCGATTCAACCAGGGGCTTACACCATTGATACCGTAGTGGCTCGCGGTGTTGATGATCAAGGAAAAGAATTTGCTTTTACCATGTCTCAAAAATGGCCGATTAAAGTGCCCTTATTTGAAGGGGAGAAAATAAAACCTAGCCAAATGATGAGTACAGGACTACGTATTTTAGATACGCAATTTCCTGTGTTAAAAGGAGGAACCTTTTGTTCTCCTGGTCCATTTGGTGCAGGTAAAACGGTCATGCAACACCATCTTTCTAAATACTCCTCCGTAGATATTGTAGTGATTGTTGCCTGTGGAGAGCGTGCGGGAGAAGTGGTAGAATTATTGCGTACATTTCCCTATATGACAGACTTTCATACAAACGAATCTTTAATGAGTCGTACAGTAATCATTTGTAATACGTCTTCGATGCCAGTTGCTGCAAGAGAAGCATCTATTTACACAGGGGCAACAATCGCTGAGTATTATCGTCAAATGGGGCTGAATGTTTTACTTCTGGCTGATTCTACTTCTCGTTGGGCACAAGCGATGAGGGAGATGTCAGGGCGTTTGGAAGAAATTCCAGGAGAAGAGGCTTTCCCTGCTTATCTAGCTTCTCGCATTGTTGCTTTTTACGAACGATCGGGAGTGGTTAGCTTATCCCAAAATAGAACAGGTTCTTTAACAATTGGGGGAACTGTATCACCAGCAGGAGGTAACTTTGAAGAGCCTGTCACGCAAGCAACGCTTACTGCTGTTGGAGCTTTCCATGGACTTTCTAGAGAGCGCTCCGATGCGCGTAGGTACCCAGCTATTGACCCTTTAATTTCCTGGAGCAAATATATTGAAAAAGTGAGCTTAGAACTCCAAAAAATAGTTCCTGACTGGGGAGATATGGTAAAAAGAGCTGCTCAATTCTTGCGTGATGGAGATGAAATCGGAAAACGCATGGAAGTGGTAGGCGAAGAAGGCGTATCGATGGAAGATATGTTGATCTTTCTTAAATCAGAATTATATGAATTTTGTTATCTACAACAAAATGCTTTTGATAAAGAGGATGCGTATTGCCCTTTAGATAGACAAATTCCCTTATTCATTTTAATTGATAAAATATTTAACACGCCCTTTTCTTTTACATCGCATGATGAGGCTAGATCTTTTTTTCTCGATTTTCAAAACGAGCTCAAGAATATGAATTTTATGCCTTTTGAATCAGATCGCTATAGGCAAGCATTTGACCGAATAGAAAAAAAGATTCAAACCGCACAAGAACATAAAGGATTAGTCCAGTGAAAAAGGTGTATGACAAGATTGTTGATATGCGAGGCAACTTAATTACAGTGAAAGCTGAAGGGGTTGGCCTTGGAGAATTAGCGCGTATCCAAAAGCAGGATGGCCGTAGCTTATACGCTTCTGTACTGCGAATTGAGAATGACCTTGTGACCTTGCAGTGTTTTGAAAATACCCGTGGGATTGCAACAAATAGTCGGGTTACTTTTTTAGGCAGGCAAATGCAGGCTACTTGTAGCGATGCTCTTTTAGGAAGAAGATTAAACGGCTCAGGTGAACCAATTGATAAAGGTCCAGTAGTTGTAGGAGATGAAATAGAGATTGGAACAGCTTCCTTTAATCCTGTAAGACGGGTTGTTCCTCATGAGCTTGTACGTACTAATATTCCTATGATCGATGTGTTTAACTGCCTGGTTAAATCGCAAAAGATCCCTATTTTTTCTGTTGCAGGAGAACCTTATAACGCTTTATTGATGCGCATCGCTAATCAAACAGATGCAGATGTGGTCATTATTGGTGGAATGGGATTGCGTTTTGATGACTACCAAGCTTTTATCGATAATGCAGAAACCTCTGGATCTTTAGATAAAACAGTGATGTTTGTTCACCAAGCAACCGACCCTGCAGTGGAATGTATTTTAGTTCCTGATATGGCTTTGGCTTGTGCAGAGCGTTTTGCTATGCAAGATAAAAATGTTTTGGTGCTCTTAACCGATATGACGGCTTTTGCTGATGCGATTAAGGAGATCATGATTACTATGGATCAAGTCCCCTCTACACGAGGGTATCCTGGTTCTTTATATTCTGACCTTGCCTCTCGTTATGAGAAAGCAGTGGATATAGATGGTAGTGGCTCGATTACTATTATTTCTGTGACAACTATGCCAGGCGGAGATGTGACACATCCGATTCCTGATAATACGGGGTATATCACAGAAGGGCAGTTTTATCTACATGGAGGCAGGATCGATCCTTTTGGTTCTTTATCGCGCTTAAAGCAAAACGTGATTGAGAAAGTAACTCGTGAAGATCACGGTTCTATTGCCAATGCCTCGATTCGTTTATATGCAGATGCTAAAAAAGCCAGAGAGCAACAGAGTATGGGTTTTCCTCTTTCGGCATGGCATAGGAAATTGATTGCTTTTGCGCAATTATTTGAAGAGCGGATGATGAGTTTAGAAGTGAACCTTCCTTTAGAGAAGGCTCTTAATCTGTTATGGCAAACCCTCTCTGAGTGTTTTGATCAACACGAAGTGGGAATAAAACAAACGTTAATTGATAAGTACTGGCCTAAAAATAAAATATAAGAACTGGTGTTGTGGCTGAAATAAAACTTACCAAAATGGAGTTGCGTACACAGCAGCTCAAACTAGAACAATTACAAAAATATTTACCTACTCTGCAGATGAAAAAATCGATGCTGCAACTGGAGGTGAGTAACGCTGCTTTAGAAATAGAGCGGTTTATTTCTCATCTGGGGGTTAAGCAGGAAAAAACGCAAAAATATGTGCAGCTATTCACTGATCCGAGCTTTGATCGATTATTAGCTGCAACCCAGATTCAAAATAGAGAAGTCCTTTATGACAATATTGCCGGAATTAATGTCCCTAAATTAGAAAAAATAGATTTTGAAAAACCGCGATACTCCTTATTTGATACACCCATTTGGTTTGAATCTGTATTAAGTGATATCAGAGATTTGATTACTGCTAGGGAAAGAGTACAGGTGGCTAAACAAAAAAAACAAGTTCTTGAAAGAGAGTTAAAAGAGGTTTCGATTCGTGTGAATCTTTTTGAGAAGATTTTAATACCACGTGCCCGAGGCAATATTAGAAAAATTAAGATATTTTTAAATGACCAACAATTAGCAGCGGTATCTCAAGCTAAGATAGCAAAAAAGAAGATCTATCAACGTTCTCTTGAGGTTCATGTATGATTATTCCTATGAAAAAATATCTCATTCTAGGGGTGCAGGAAGATCTTGAGAATTTCTTTAAAAAGGCGCAGCAGCAAGGAGTATTAGAGTTTATCCCCGGAAAAAATAAAACACCTAGTGCAGTCCCTAAAGAAATGCAGTGTTTTATCGATGCAATTCGCATTTTACGTAAGCTTAACCCTACAGATAAGTCAAAAAACACAGAACAATCCGCAGAAGAGATAGCTCTACATATTATTCATTTGAAAAAAGAGACAGAGCGCTTATCAGAACAGATACGGATAATCAGATTGGAAATTGCAAGAGTTTCTCCATTAGGGGATTTTTCTAAAGAGGATATTGCATACATCGAAGAGCAAGCAAAAAAAGTCATCCAGTTTTTTTGTATGAAGACGCTCAAACGTGCAGAGAATCCACCAGATGAGGGGTTGATTTACCTGAGTACCGAATATGACCTAGATTATTTTATGGCTATTCACACAGCTCCTGTTAGCTATCCTCATATGATTGAGATGCGCGTGGATAAACCAGTAGGCGTTTTAAGAGAACAGCTAGAAGCAACTAAGCAGTCCCTGCAGAAAATAGAAAGAGAGCTCAAAGAATCCGTCTGCTTTCAACCTTTTCTGCAAGAAGCGCTAATTACACACTTGAATACCTATCACTTAGAACAAGCTAAAAATACGGTTCAATATCCTTTAGAAAACTCTATTTTTTGTGTAGAAGCATGGATTCCTCAAAACAAGATACGCATCTTGTATTCTTTAGTCAATGATATGGCCATTCACTGTGAATCTATTGCTGTAGAAGAAGGGGAAATGGTTCCTACTTATATGGAAAATAAAGGTATTGCTCGAATTGGTGAGGATCTTGTGCGTGTGTACGATATTCCAGCTCACACAGATAAAGATCCTTCTACCTGGGTGTTTTGGTTTTTTGTGCTCTTTTTTTCCATCATTGTTGCAGATGGAGGTTATGGTTTACTCTATCTTGCCTTAGCAGGCTTTTGTTGGTTTAAGTTCCCTAATCTTAAAGGACAGAAAAGAAGATTTTTAAAATTAGCTACTATTTTAGCAACAGGCTGTGTTTTATGGGGTGTATGTACAGCTTCTTTCTTTGGATTAGAACTGAAACCCAGTGATTGGCTTATGCGAATTTCTCCGCTTCAAACACTTGTAGTGAAAAAGGCAGATTATCACCTGCAGCAAAACGATGATGTACAGCAGGAATTAGATGAGAAGTTTCCTCAAATAAGAAGTGCTGTTACCGGGCAAGAGGTCATTGAAAAAGCGGTTGAATACAAAGATGGAAAAACAAGCTATGCTGTATCGGATGATTTTTCTAGGAATATTCTGTTAGATTTTTCTATCCTACTGGGGATTGTGCATATTTCTTGCTCCTTAATGCGGTATTTTTTCCGTAATTGGGCAGGAATTGGCTGGGTTCTTTTTATGATAGGTGGTTATTTGTATTTTCCCTCTATCTTAAACGCCACTACTATTTTACATTTTTTACATCTAGTAAGTAAAACCCAAGGCGCTGAAATTGGCCTGCAGTTGATTTTTAGTGGGATTATTATAGCAGTTGCATTAGCGCTTATTCAACATCGTTTAAAAGGGTTGAAGCATCTTACACAACTTCTAGAAGTATTTGCTGATGTGCTTTCTTATTTGCGTCTATATGCTTTAGCACTTGCTGGAACTATTATGGCATCTACATTTAATCAATTGGGAAAAAGTGCTGGGTTATTTGGATTCATACCCATTTTAGGAGGCCATAGCATAAACATTCTTCTTGGACTCATGGCAGGTGTTATTCATGGGCTTCGTCTCAATTTTATTGAATGGTACCACTATTGTTTTGATGGAGGAGGACGCTTATTTAAACCTCTAACCTATTTGAAATCGAAAGAAAATTAAGGAGACTTATGGATTATAGTATGGTAGGACCTGCACTAGTTTTAGGATTAGGCTGTGCTGGAAGCGCAATTGGTTGTGGAATTGGCGGTATGGCATCTCACGCTGTTATGAGCCGTGTAGAAGAAAACCATGGGCAATTTATTGGTATGTCTGCTGTGGCTTCTTCTCAAGCCATTTACGGATTTGTTCTGATGTTGCTCATGAAGGCTAAAATTGTTTCAGGAGAGTTATCTCCTCTGTCTGGTATTGGTATTGGTATATCCGTTGGAGTGGCCTTTCTCTTTTCTTCCATCTACCAAGGGTTATGCGCAGCATCTGGTATTCAAGCTTCGGCTAAACAACCAGCGATTATTGGAAAGTGTTTTGCAGCATTAGGAATTATTGAATCATTTTCCTTATTTGCATTTGTTTTTGCTCTTTTACTGATTTAAAAGTCTTAATCGGGTAATTAACGATGTGGGTATTTTAACCGCTTATTTTACGTTTGCGCTGATCTCGAGCTTTTAGATCGAAAAGGAAAGTTACTATTGTTCCAGTTCTCAAACTAACTAATTACATTTAACTATCCATAATAGTTCGCTAATGGGGAGTTAACTCCCCATATAAGCTTATTATGAGGAGTTTTTCTCTCGGTAATCCTTTATCAAAATACCAGTTGTTTTATATTAGATTTTTGTTATATTATAAACATAACACACGAGTTTTAATTATATAATTTATGAAACTATCTATATTTAATTTGCATTTAGTAAAACCAGCCTATTTAGAACAAATAGAAAGCTGGATACACAAACATCCTACAACAATTAAAGTAGTAAAGATGGCTGGGTTGATTTTTGGTGTGGGCTTATTGATAGCTCCTTTTTTTACCGCTAGCTTTGGAATTCCTGCTAGTGCTTGTTTTGCTGTCACTGGAGGAGCTCTAATAACAGCTGCTTTAACATCAGAAAAAGTAAACTTACCACCAAGAAAACATCTACCCATAAACCCATTTGAGTCTATGCATGATAAATGTAATATCTTTGAGGACAAAGAAATTATTGCCCATCATCCTGTGATCAGAAAAGAGCTACTTGAAGAGTGTAAAAACCTTAATACTGGTGAAGAAGAGAAAGTATATATAGAATTTACTCAAAATAATAAAGCAATTATCCAACAACAAGCTACAATAGGATGCACGGCAGCAACTGCAGCTATGCTTATCAAAGATCGGGGAGGAAAACCAGATTTTTCTACATTGCAATGTCGTAACTTAGGTAATGACGAAGATATACAGCAAGATATTCAAAATGCAGGATTTAGGCCAATGATTACTCGACTTATACCGAATTCTCTCCCTAAGCTTAGAAAGCAGCTTTTAGAATACGGGTCTGCGATAGTTTCCATTTGGGATCCTCAAGCAGGTGGGCATTCTATTGTAGTCGATGAAGTATCTAAAAACTTAAGCCAAGTAAGACTTAGAGATCCTTATCACGGTTGGGAGATTACTGTGTCAGCTGAAGTTTTTCAATCGCGTTGGATTGATTTAGATTGTACAGTAATCCAAATTGAAAATGAGGCTGCTATTTCTAAAAAAGATCATTCACTCGAAAAGACTTTAAAAGCCTGAAACAGCTTTTGGAGAGGAAACTAAGATTTTTTAGTTCTTTAAAATTACAGTTATTTCAGTAGATCATTCGATTTTTATACATGCTTTATCCCCTTAATGTTGAGTTAAGGAGATAAGCATGTTTTTATAAAAAAATTAAACTTTTATCTTTACAAGATGCTTTGGGGTTTTTTTAGCTGCTAAAGTACAGGCTTTTTTGCTTTGTAATCTCTTAGAAGCATAAGGAAGTGCAGAACCATTATTTTCTAAAGCAATAAGCACAACTTCCTCATTGTTTTTTAGATCATCAGATGCAAATTGCAATGCTAAACCATCATTTTTCACGGCAGTAAGTACAACTTCTAGATTGTTTTGTAGTTCTTTAGAAACAAATTTCAATGAAGAGCCTTTTTTCTGCACAGCAGCAAGCGCAAGTTCTACTTTATTCTTTAGGCGATCAGATGCATATTGTAATGACCAACTATTATGTTTAATGCAATCAAGCATAAATTCTTGGTTGTCTTTTAGTCTACTAGATGCGTATTCCAAGGCATAGCAGTTATTTTGTATAGCTGTAAAAACAACTTCTGGATCATCCTGTAAATGTGGAGCGGCAAGTTGTAGTGCGTTGCTATTTTTTTCAATAGCGGCAAGCATAAAATCTTTTTTTGCTCTTAGAGCTTTGGGAACATAACGCAATACTATTCCATCTTGCTCTGCAGCAGCGCTTGCAATTTCCTCATCGTTTTTTAGCTCTTCAGGAATAAATTCAAATGCTAAACCGTTTTCTTTTAAAACAGTAAGTAGGAATTTTTTATTTTTTATTAGGCGATTAGATGCATATTTTAATGCTTTGCCATTTTTTGTTGCTGCGGCAAGCACAACTTTCTCATTGTTTTGTAGCTCTTTAGAAGCAAATTTCAGTGCTAAACCGTTATTCTGTACAGCAGTAAGTACAACTTCCTCATTGTTTCTTAGAGCTTCAGACAGATATTCTAATATCAAGCCATTATTTTGCAGGTCATGCCAAATTTGTTGTTCAGCAAGCTTTTTATTTTTTAAATATGTCTCACGTGCAAACTTACTTAAGTTACTGAAAATAGGGTTGATACTCATAATTATCTCCTTTTAGTTGAGCATAAAAAATACTCAAAAAAACCTTACGCTTTTACAGGAATAATTAAAATATATATTTAAAAAAAAGATTGCTTTTGTATAAAGATTTTAAAAATATAGTATAATTTTTTTTAATTCTACTGTAGAATTACCCGTAAAGCAGATTGGCTTGGCGTTTCTGAGGCTTTAAAAAGTTAAATCTTAGTTCATTTATGAGGGTTCTCTAATTACATATCAATGCCAGCAGTCATACGGCATTGAGCAAGAGATACAGCTACTTGATGAGTGGCTAGATTATTTTTATCGGCTTCTTCAAAAATGGTCAAAAGACTTTGATAGATATTAAGAGATTTATCGCGAGGAATTTTAGGATGATAGTGCTCTGTTGCTAACTCTTGAGAAATACTTATAAGTCCGCCTGAATTAATCACAAAATCAGGTGCATAAAGAATTTTTCTTTGCCTTAGAGCTTCTCCATCTTCATCCGTTAAAAGCTGGTTATTAGCAGATCCAGCAACGGCCTTACACCGAAGTATCGGAATGGTATATCTGTTGAGGATCCCTCCAAGGCCACAAGGAGAAAAAACATCGCATTTTTGATGATAAATTTCCTCAGGAGAAACGGTTTTGACGCCATACTTTTTTGTAACTATTTTCATGGTATCCATATTGATATCAGTAATGGTAACATCAGCTCCTTGCCAAAAGAGAAAGTCTATTAAAAGTTCACCCACATTACCTGCGCCTTGAATAGCAATCTTTCTATCTTTTACACAACTACATCCATAGAGTTTTTGTAATACAGCCTGTATTCCACAATATACTCCCCATGCTGTAAATCTAGATGGACTGCCACTGCTTTTTTCATGAGAGAGACCCACAAGATATTTAGTCTTTTTGCTCATAATGGCAAAATCTTTTTCCTCACTACCTAAATCTTCTCCTGTAATGAATTTTCCATTCAATGAATCGACAGCTTCAGCATAAGCCAATAAAAGCTCTTCTGTTTTATCAATCTTTGGATTGGCTATAATAACGGCTTTTCCACCACCAAATTCTATACCCGCAATTGCTGATTTGTAACTCATCCCCTTTGCAAGTCTTAAAACATCTGTTAAGGCGTGCTCAAAAGAAGAATAGGGATAAATACGCGTTCCTCCAAGAGTTTTTCCTAAAACTGTACTATGTATAGCAATAATTGCCTGTAGTTTTGCTTTTAGATGAGTTACCTTGATAACCTTCTCGTAACCTTGAATAGGGAGAATTTCTAAAACCAACTCCGTTTTTTTTACTTCTTGTTTTTTCATGACTTGAGTACTCATGTTATTTCTTCAATTAAATATTCGTGGAATAAACATTTCGAGAACCACTATCATCTAGTTTAAAGCCGAATTTAGACCAAAAAGCATTAGCGGTTTCTAGATCCTTATCTACTTCAATTTTTAATTCGATCGCAGACTGCTCTTGTCCCCATTGAATTAGATGATCTTTCATTTTTGAAGCTAATCCCTTTTTACGGTAGGAGGGCTCTACATAAAACTCCGCTATATTCAGTGTCTTAATTTGACTTTCTTGTATAATATAAACATTAGAAAGCCCAATTGGCTGTTTTTGAATATAATAAAGAAATAATCCTCTACCGCCTTGTAAATAACGATCCCGTAGAGTTTTTTCGTACTCCACTTTATCTTTTATTCGATTAGGCCAACTCTCAGACATATATGTAAAATTCATATCTAAAAAAAGAGTCCATTCAGGAGTGTCTAGTTGAACAGATAGAGGATTTAATACTACAGACATAGCAGATGCACTTCTTTGTAAGGGATGAAAAGTTCCAATTCCAGAAGTCATAGATGCTCCTAAGATTTTAATAAATGGCATTTGCTGGATCGCATCCTTGGATGCAACTACAGGTAATCTTGGGAAACATTTTTTTTCGAAACTCTTGAAACGTTTCTCCAAGCCATACTTCTTTGACCGTGTTTTTTAAAACGTTGCCCATGATATATTGCTCTTTGTTTTTTCTGTACATAGTTGTATCGCAAGGAAAAACATTGCCGTCTGGTCCGTTAATAAACATTACTGCTGCAGGTATAATACACGCTTTTTTCTGTTGCATGTTATAAATTCCTTTAGTTGCTAAATCCCAGTTAGATTCTGTGCCATAAAGCTTATACAGGCCATTTAGAAAACATTTTGAACTAATTAACCCTTCCTCCAAGATCTTATCGATCTTCATATAAAAGGTTGCTATTTGTGATTTAGAAACATAGAGATTTGGAGTGTCTTTAATAGGAATTAGATTAATTGCATCAAAACCCAATTCCATCATTTTAATGATTAGCAAGTCAATTGTATCGATGTTATAGGAAGACACAACATGATTGACAATGAGTTGCACATGAGGCTGCTCTTTCTTGATTTTTTCAATTACTGGAAAAAGTTCTTTTTCTAATTTTGGAATACCTCTGCTTTTAGCGTTTAACAGCGGATCGTAATGATCGATTGAAATGTAGATTCTTCGAATGTTTGCTTTAAATAATCTTTCATAAAATCGCGTTAAAAGAATGCCATTGGTAATAATAGAAAAAGCAGTTCGATGACCTCCATACTCAAGCATAGGGAAGAAAGTTTTGGATAAAAATGCTTCTCCTCCATGAATATTAATTTCTTTTGCTCCTAAATCGATTAAATCATCGATAATATGCAACCAATTAATATCAGGATGATGATCTATCTGTTTTTGCCAAATATCACAAAAGGAACATTTGGCATTACAGATATCGTTGATTTTAAGACATACATATTGCAAGGTGGGGGTTTTAAATAAATCTGCAGGAGAAACCTCCTGATTGATTTTATATAATGGAAGTTGGTCCGAGGTTGTTACGGCAGACATAAAAAACCTATTATTTTTCCATGGTGTAACACAAAAATTTTAATCAACCTCTACTAGTTAAGTATTGGTTTTGAGTAAAGATATCATTTTAGCAAGCATTTCAACAAGAAGATTAAATTATTTTTTTACTTTGTCCTGCAAACGTAAATTCATAAATAAGGTATCTCGAATCATACTCAACATTTCTTCTTGATCCCTGCACCATTGGATATAGGCATAAGGTGTTTGTAGGCCACCTAAGCTAGCAAAAAAACGATCAATAGAAGGAATAATTGATCCTTCTAAATCAAAAAACTGCAGTTGTTTGTTTGTTAAGGCCCAATCATAAGCCGTCGATACCAAAAGACTTGCTACTCCTCGAACGGTGTTTTTTTTAAACCATGTATGAAAAAGGTAGGCTGTTTGCCGGTCATTTACAACTAAGGCTTGTCCAATGATATCATTGTCAGCTAGGGCAGTAAAAATAACCCCTCTACCGCTATTTATTAAATTACTGGCTAATTGTTTACGCGCCATCCGATATGACTCCGTAACGATACCTAAGTTAAAATCAAATAGGTCAGCATTTTTTGAGCATGTAACAATGACTTTTTTTTGAGCAGATCGAATATGATTTTTTGCTTTTATATGTACATGATCATGCAAAGAATGGGCTAGGGTAAATACGTGTGTATTTCTCCACTCTACATGAATGCCAGCAACAGACAATGGAGTGAGAGTGTCAAATCCTGGTGACAGAGGAAGGTCAACAGCATAATAATTGTCTTGAATATACTCAATTAAGGCTGAAATTAATTTCCTTTTATCTAGCACATGTTTTTTAAATAAGAGAGGTGGGTGATAGGGTAGTAAGCGAATCTGGCGCTGTGCAATCTTTTTTCCATTTTTCCAAATAAAGGGAATAGGCCAAATAGCTAAAAGCTGCTTCTGCTTGGTAATGGTTAATAGATCAAGATTTTCGTAAACACTTAAGCTCTCAAAAGAATAAAGCGAACTGTTAGACTGATATTTAATATAATCCCAATCCACACTTGATATATTGCTAATAGTTATTTCAGTCATGGATTTTGTATATTGTTTTTAACCCTACATTATTATTTAAATGGTTGCTTAGATTTTTATCATGAGTTAATCGCTCGTCAAGCAGCTTTTGCCCCATAGGGCTTGCTGGCCATAAAAAATCATGACGTTGATATTCTCCTGTTTTAATGCTATTTTTTAATGTATCCGGACTTCCCCACAAGTCGATGTTTTTTATCGGAGCATTCTTCCACCTTGAATACAATCCTTGGGTCAATAAATAATATCCAGGGGAAAACTGCTTGTATTGGTCATCATAGGAATATTTTAACGCGTATACGGTATGATGTAACTTTGCATCTAATCGATAAGCTACGGGGTTTCCATTTTCTTCAGCTACATGCAAAAATAATCCTTCTCTTCTTAACCAGTCAGAATAAAAAGCAAACTGCTTTTCCCTAAAATGCATGGATTGCTGTGAAGCATGTTTCCAAGATTTTTGTTCAATTTCATCTAAAGCTCGGATAGCTTTTTTTCCTGATAGTTCTTGTAATTGTAAACGGTTTTCAAACTTATTCCAAAAACGCTGTGCTCTTCTTTTGGAATTTTTTTGAATGCGATCGATAAAAAGTTGACTATTCTTTTCCCATAGAATGTATGGTGAAGGTAACCGCTGGAGGCAAAGACCGTTTTCTAATTGACTAAAAAAAGAAAAGGAACGTGTTCTCTGATCGATATAAGGAAAATAAAGACTGGTTGCCCCTAATCTTCTTAAGATGATTTGCAAGCATTCCTTCAATAAAAGGTCATCAACAGAACCATTGATTAAAAAAGCATCACCTAAAAAAAAACAGCGCCATAATTGATCATCCATTCGTTCAAAAGATGAAAAGATCAGCTGCTCATGCGAGTGAAATAAGAAGCAGGCAAAATCCTGATGCGGTAAAGACATAAGACGCGCTTGAAGAGCTTTAGGAGACTGAAAAGGACTCGTGCCATTTAAAGCAAATGCTTTTCTTAAGATCATCTCATTAATCTGATATAAGCTTTCTTCTAACTCAATCACACTACTCCATTATAAATTCAAATCAAACCATCATGTAAAAATTTTAAGCAAGAAGGATCAGATTAGCAAGAATAAAAAAATATTTTTATAAAACCCAGTTTTAGCTAGCATTCTTTAATAAATTACGCAAGCATTCCAAACCTTGAGTTTTCACAAGGAAAATAAATGAAAATCCTTTCATATTTCTTAGGATGGTTTTTAATGAGCTCTACAATCAATGCGTTATCTAATGAGATCGCTGCTTCTTCTATAAATCACCCTTCCCCATTCATACTTATTCTTCGAGGTCCTCCTGCAAGTGGAAAAACATCTGTTTCTTTGGTACTTCGAGATAAATTAGCGCCAGCTGCTCGCATTGATATCGATGTATTAAGATATCTGGTTACTCCACGCGATTTTTCTATTGAATTATTAAGAGCTATTAAGCTTAATGCAGCAAGAGTTGCTGCTTCTTTTGCAGAGCAGGGTATTTCTAGCATTATAGAAAGTGCATTTGTATCGAAAGAAATAATAGATGAAATGTGTTCTATTATCCATTCTTATGGGTTTACTCCTATTATTTTTACTCTTGTTATAGATGAAGAAACAGTACTTAAACAAAACCTACAAAGAGAACTTTATTACCAAACAGATCAAACACGATTGCATCAACTCTATCAGAACTATTATTGGGATATCGGACAAAAAATCTATGTAAAAAATAAAGAAATAGAAGAAGTAGCGGCTGATATCTCTATGCATTTGAAGGCTATTTCGCAAATAACAAATCCTGCACAACCAAATGAAGAAGGCGATCAATTTGTCCTATTTTTAAGACATGGCCAAGCGCTAAATCACCCCCATATTTTTTTATCCGATCAAGAAAAGAAACTTTCTTCTCTGGGAGAGTACCAGGCCATGAGCATCGCTTCCACTATAAATCTATTTAATCCTGATAGTGTTTTCTGCTCTCCTTACCTCCGTACTGTGATGACAGCTCAGCTAGCTTGTAAAGGTAAAGAGGTTCATTTGAGGCAAGATTTAGCTGAGAGATCTTTTCCTATGCTTTACGGCAAGACTCGTGGAGAAATTTCTTTAGAGTTCTCCTCTGAACTAGCAGATCAATTAGACCTCTGCTCAGATCAGATTAAAATTTCAGGAAGCGAGACTTTGTCGGATGCACAGCAAAGAGTCGTACAAGAAATGCAATCTATTCTAACTTGTAAAGGTAAAAAAAAATTAATAGTTTCACACGGAGGGCCTCATAGCTGGCTTTGTTGTCATTATTTAGGTTTAGATATCTCTTGCGCTCGTAACTTCTTTTTGAGTGAAGGGCATATCTCTTTGTTTCAGTTTGATTGCAATGGGGTTTTTAAAAGGATTGTCTGCATGAATGCTATGAAGTTTCCTCCTCTTGAAAAATTAACAAAGCGCAGATCTTCTACGAGGGAATAGAAGTAACGTATTTTTTCTTAATTCTTCGTAAGCAAAGCTCATTGGCCAAAAATACTTTTGAGGATGAGGATGAAGTGTTTGCCCATATCCATCTTGAATTATTAGTTGGCTTTTTGAAGATTGAATAGGTATATGTAAAGCCGTTCTGTGGTAGCTTGAGCGCAGCATCGAAGTTTTATTATAAACATCTAGTCTCATTCTCAAATCTTTAAGATTTTCCTTCCAATGCTTAGCGATAGAAGACTTAGTCTCTTCCCAATTCCTTTCCTGTTCAAGTAAGGCAATACTTACCCTTTTTTGCAGATCGCATGATGAAAAATGCGTAGTATGCTTCCCATTCTGAGCAATTCGAAGAGCTCCTCCAGAATCGATCAATTTTCTCCCATTAAAAGAGATATAGATTGCATTTACATGATCCAAATCATCTAGAAAAAAATAAGACCCGTAAGATTGAGAAAGATCCATAAAAAGATGAATTTTTGCAAATCTCTTCTCTTTTAAAAAGAGATATAAATATTTGATCCTAGAATCAATATACCCTAAAGGAAAAGCAGTTAATACAATAATATTTTGATAGATTTTCTCATTTTGAATGATCAAATCAATCAAATGTGACCAATTTGCCTCTAAAGGAATCAAAGATTCTTTCATCTGATTCACGCAATAAAAAACTACCCTATGCTGTGTACGTAAAGCAGCTTTTGTCATGCTATGACAAATCCATTCTGGTAGAATACAGATCCCAGGGCCAATACGATGGAGGTCTTC
Organism: Candidatus Rhabdochlamydia sp. T3358; assembly: GCF_901000775.1. Lineage (GTDB taxonomy): Bacteria > Chlamydiota > Chlamydiia > Chlamydiales > Rhabdochlamydiaceae > Rhabdochlamydia. Next base: position 15,880 of record NZ_CAAJGQ010000008.1, on the reverse strand, counting down.
TTCAAAAACACTTCGTACTTGAGTAGCATATTCTACAGTGGATCTAGAGTTATGGAGCAAAGAGAAAGTATGCGATGGAGCAATTTTCATTGTTATTACTATATTAAGCTTTTTTGTGTTAGTGCTTAAAAAAAATCATGTTTCTTCTAGAGGAGTTGTTTGGTATTTAAACTCGCGGCAATAGGTTTGTAATAGGCTTTGACAACGACTTTCTGTCTTGGTTTTGATAAAGATCTGGCCAATTGTGTTTTTAAAGCTAAAATCTTTAAAAATCAGCCCCGATAAATCATTTGGCTGACTTTTGTATACAATTTCTGGTTGATTAAACCGATCAATGGAATCTACTTTAATAAGTTTTCCAGGAAGCGCTGCAAAGTGAATAAAACCTGCATAAATGCAAGTTTCTTTTTTTAAGGAATAATATACAGGCATTGCTCCTGCAAGTCTTGTAGATAAAGCACGCGCATATTCCTTAAAGAAGTTTTTTTTAGTGACAATTTCGTATAATTTTGGAACGCTTAGAGCAGAATGTCTTGCAGCTGCTTCACATAATGATACCAGACCATTAGACTCTTTAAAAAACTCTATGAAGGTAAATCCTTCTTTCAAACCAAACCCTTTTACTAAAGTATCGTGAGTATTTTTTAAATAAAAAGCTTCTTCAGAGTTTTGATTGATTGTGTAAACAACAGAATGTTCTGGTCTTGACCTCCCTAGTTCAAAAGGAGGGGGATCGTATTTTATGACAACGGATAAGACTGTTTTTCCATGGGTTACCAAACCTCCTACATGAAATAAATCGGCTTCAAGGAATTCTTCAAAAAGGTAGTCATTAGGAGACTCTAAAGTTTGTGTATACTTTTCAGCTTCTTCAATCGAAAAAAACTTTTCTATTCCTTGACAAGCCCAACCTTTCCGTGGCTTTATTAAAAATGCAAATTGCTTCTGTTTGGAGTGGCAAACCTTTTGCAATTCCTTGAAAAATGCATTTCTTTCTTTATAAGGGGCAAACAAGGGGGTGGATAACCCTAAAGACTTGGCTTTTAGCTTCATTAAATATTTATCTCGAAATAATTCAGCTTGGTTTTGGTTCAATCCTTCGGTAACAAAGTATGTGTTTAAATATCCTATTAACTCAATGTTAGATTCACTAAAGGCAATACAATCCCAGACTTTATTTTCTGAAGATTTTTTAGAGAGAAATTCCTGTATACTTAAAGCAACATTCTTTATGTCCTCAAAGTCATTGATAATAAGATAATCCCATGAAAGAGGTTGAAGTTCTTTGAACCATTTTTCTTTAATTAAGAGCAATAAGGGCAGATGAAATATTTTAGCTGCTTCTAGAAATTCGAAGCTACCAATCGTATCCGGTATAAAAACAATGATTTTTCTCATGTTCAAAGGCAAATTGCTAGTTTGTTAATGTTTTGTTTTAATACAGCAAAATCTTCTTCTTTAAGAGGAATAGGAAGACTGTGTCTCAAAGAACAAATAGATTTTGCTTTTTCAAAAGTTGGCCTTTGCTTAATCTTCAGCAAGTTCCATGGATAGCCATTTCGATAAAATGAACGCCTGTGTTTAATAATGGGATGTTCAGGAAGATACCAACGTTCCCAGGAAACTAGAGGGACTTTTATTTTTTTTAAACATTTAATTAACTCGGGAGAGTCTATCCAAGCAACAGTTGGGATATCTTCCAAAGAGCGAGGGTACAAAGCACCACTTGGCAAATCTTGAAAGAGCTCTCTATGATGCTTTCTTAAATTAGTTCGAATATCACCTAGCCTGTTAAGTTGCGCTAAAAGAACAGCTCCTGTTAGTTCAGTAGACTTAAAATTCTCTCCAAATCCTAAATTTTGATCCCAATAAGGATAACCATTTTTATCACGCTTAGCACCATGATCTGAATAAGCCACTATTTTTTCAAATAAAGCAGTTTTTTGCGTAATGACAGCTCCTCCTTCCCCAGTTGATAAAATTTTATTTTCTTGAAAGCTAAAACATCCAATTTCTCCAAAGCTACCAAGAGATTTCCCTCCACGGGTGACTGAAAAAGAGCGCGCTGTATCTTCGATTAGAAAAACAGCATATAAACTACAAATTGAGGCAATTGTTTCGATCTGACATCCTCCTCCATCTAAGTGCACAGCAATTACAGCAAAAGGTTTAGGATGCTCATGCAAAAAATCTAAAAGAGCTTGTGGATCCATATGACCCGAGCTATCTACATCGATCATAATGGGGATAAGACCAGCGGATAAACAGGCATTAGCAGTTGCAATAAATGAGATAGCAGGAATCAGTACATAATCACCGGGAATAGGTTCTAATACAACTAAAGCAGCCTTTAATGCACTTGTGCAGTTGGTGATTACCAAACTATGCTTGACATCGAGCATTTCTGAGATCATTTTCTCAGATCGAGCACAAAAATGTTTTTTCCCACTATTAAAACGAAATAAAGCCTGTTGTTCAACTACATCGATAAGGTTTCGTTTTTCTTCTATACCTATTAATGATTGTCCTAGGCCTAGATTAGGTGTGAATGTGGTATTCATACAGGATCCTTCGAATAGGCTAACAATATCCTTTGCAATTTCTTTGACCCCAGAACCAGAAAAACAAAGTTCCCTACTTAAACAAAAGACTGTTTTTGGGGCTTGCAAGAATTCTATAACGGCTCTAATTAACTGATCCATTGCAGCTCTATTATTAATCAATTGCCCTGACAATTGTTTAACAAGATGGATCCCATCCTCTTCTGGTAGAAATTCTGCAATTGATGGGTAGGAAAAACAGTCGTCGTAATGTAGTCCCTTGACCTCTTTTACGTCCTTACGTAAATAAACCATGTGAAGATATTGACTATAATTCTGAGCTGGAAGAAAAAAGACATCTTTACCTAAAAAATGACTTTCGTGAATCGAAGTTAAACCCGGTGCTGTAATAAATTTTCTGCATCGAGTAAAAAGATTTTTAAATTCTTGTTTTCCAAAACATCCAATTCTCAAATTTTCTCTTTCATATCGAGCCTTTAGCAATTCGATTGTTTTACCACCTCCTGCGACCACAATGGGATAATTTTTCAGAGGTATAGATGTACAAATTTCACTAATCAAGGCTTCATAGAAACCCGATGTTTGATGATAAACAGTCTCAATACCCCCTAAGTTAATAAGTATAAAGTCCTCTTCGGGCTCTTTCAATAAGTTATGGGCAATAAGCGGCTGTACAATTTTATAGCAAGGAATGTACTGTAAAAACTTCTGTAGTTGCTCATGGATATTAAAAAATTGCTGAATGTAATAGGTCTTAACTTGACTAAAGTCAGCCCGCAGCTCGCCCCACAACCAAAAAAGGGTGTCAATGAATAGCCTTTCAATTTGAAATTCATTTAAAAAATTGATCGAGTGCGGGTTAGTTACTGAAATGAATAAATCTGCTTTTTTAATAAGCTTAGCATGTTCATTTAAAGAGTCAAACGATGTTGTATTGCACTCAATAATTCTATCTAATAATTGACTTGCCTCTGCTAATTGTTTAGAAGTTCCCGTTCCTAATAAAACGAATTCACAATGTTCATGGAGCTTAGTTTCTTTTCTAAGATACTCAATCAAATTTAAAGCTATTGAAATAGGTCCAAAACAAAAAGGCTCTGCATCAAAAATAATTGTTTTTTTCATAAAATTGAAGTATTTGTCTTAAATAAGTATAGCCTCAAGAGCAGGAAATAATTTCTCAAGAGCCTGCATATAATCCGCTGCTTGCTGGTAATAGATAAAATGTGTATCGGCTATCGTATGCAAACCTTTTACAAGATGAGCGTAATACTTTTCTTCTTCCAATAATAAGATAATTTTTTTTCCTAAAGCGGATGCCCATCCTATTTCAATGTGTGTTCCTGGAGAAGCTGGGGCTCCTGGAAAAGCAATAAAAACATCGGCTTTACAAATCTCCTCATAATCCAGTTTAGTGCAATCCTCCGGCTCCCAAAAAAATTCTCCCCATGATTCTCTTTTATGAGCGTTATGAACCTCATATCCTCTTGTTTCAAAGAAATTAATTAAGTCCATAAAAACTTTTTTATACTTTTCTTTCATCAAATTTGTATTTGGATCAATGTAACCTTTAAAAGGCCCTCCAAGAAAAATGTTCTTCATCTGAGCTCCTTGAATTAAAAGCTATCAAGCATGTTTGTTTATTTATTTATTTATTATCAACAAAATACTTTATCTATAGCCGCTCGTTAAAAAATTTATTTTTTGATACTCCTATAACCTTAAAATGCAATAGAATATGAAAAAATAAGCTTATTATTTAAAAAGGGTAAAACCAGGGATCCTGATCTCATAACCCGCGCAGGCCGTAAGAAAAGCCTGGAGCGATTTTTGCAGAGAAACCCAACTTACATGCATTTCAGTTTGCCTAAATTACAGATCTTAAGATACAAGGAAGGTCTAGAAATTTAAGAGATATGTATATGCGCAAAGAGAGAGATTCTTTAGGAGAGATCGATGTTCCAGCGGATTGTTATTGGGGAGCGCAAACACAACGCTCTTTAGCCAATTTTGCAATTGGAACAGAGAAAATGCCTATGTCTTTGATTCGTGCAATAGCTATAGTAAAGCTTGCTGCTGCTAAGGTAAATCAAGAGTTGGGATTATTGGATGCTCAAAAAGCTACAGTGATTATTAGTGTGTGCAAAGAAATCTTAAAAGGAGATTTAGATGATCAATTTCCTTTAGTCATTTGGCAGACAGGTTCTGGTACACAGACGAATATGAATGTCAATGAAGTAATCGCCAATCGCGCCAATGTAAAACTAGGAGGAAAAAAGGGGAGTAAGGACCCGGTTCATCCTAATGATGATGTGAATCAATCTCAATCTTCAAATGATGTTTTCCCTAGCGCTATGCATATTGCGGCTAAACTTGCTATTTGTCAAAATTTGCTTCCTAATTTACAAAGATTTTACTCAGCTTTAGAGCAAAAAGCAGAAGAGTTTCAAAAGATTATTAAAGTGGGTCGTACGCATCTTATGGATGCTGCTCCTTTAAGCTTAGGGCAAGAATTTTCTGGATATGCTACGCAAATTAAGCAAGGGATTTCCGCTATTGAAAATGCCTTAAATCCTCTTTCAGAGCTAGCTCTTGGTGGCAGTGCTGTAGGAACAGGGCTTAACACTCATCCTGAGTACGCAAAACAAGTAGCTAAGGTGATTAGTCAGCAAACACAGGTTATATTTCTCTCAGCTGCTAACAAATTCGAAGCTTTAGCTGCTAATGATGCTATTGTTGAGATGAGTGGGGCTTTAAAGAGACTCAGCTGTTCTTTAATGAAAATTGCAAACGATATTCGTTGGCTAGGTTCTGGTCCAAGGTGTGGTATTGCCGAGCTTATTTTACCAGAAAATGAACCTGGTTCGTCCATTATGCCTGGTAAGGTAAATCCTACTCAATGTGAAGCAATGACAATGGTGGCTGTGCAAGTATTTGGAAATGATACAACTATTACTTTTGCGGGCTCACAGGGAAATTTTGAGCTAAATGTCTTTAAGCCTGTTATGATTTACAATCTGCTTCAATCTATTCAACTTCTGTCTGATGTAGTTCGTAGTTTTCAGGACAAATGCTTAAATGGTATACAGCCAAATAAAGCGCGTATTGCCTATTACTTAGAGAACTCGCTGATGTTGGCTACTGCTTTAAACCCTGTCATCGGTTATGATAAAGCAGCAAAAGTTGTCTCTAAAGCATATCGAGAAAATAGCTCTCTTAAAGAAGCTGCAATGCAATTGGGCTTTTTAACAGAAGCACAATTTGATGCTGCTGTTAATCCTAATAAAATGATTTAGGTATTAATGTGAATGCCCATTTTAGTCAGTAGATAACGTATGACTAAAATAGGGTGTAGGCATAAAAGCTTGAACAAAACAGGATAAGATACCCCTTCAATTTTTTTTCTGATAACCCATTTTTGATGGGATAGAGTGTCTTGAATCCAGCTTAAATAAGGAGGGGGTAATAGAGGCAGGTTGGAAGATAGAAAAAAATGAATCTCTTTAGTTTCCATACCTGTTTGCAGATTCCCTTGTACAACAGAGCACTCAAATAGGTGTGTCAATTGAGTAAGCTTGTTTACTGGCAAGTACTCAGCTACTTTGCGCACAATCTGTACGCTTAAGCCCGTTTCTTCATAGACTTCTCTAACTACAGCTTCTTCAGGAGATTCTTGTGCTTCCACGCCTCCTCCTGGAAGCACCCAAACAGGAATGTCTCTTCTTTTAATCAAGAGGACTTTTTTTTTCTCGGAGCAAAAGATAATCCCAGAGACCGCTTGCTTTAAATGCTTTGGCATCGATAACCTCGACTAAGATTTAAGTATAGAGGATTATGTTACAAATAGGAATGCGATTTTTTCTTTTGCTGAGTTTATGCTCTTGTGGGCCTTATTACGTATCTGTTATGCAAAAATGGGTAGATGAGCGTTATTTGGCTAGCACGCATGTAGGAACTCCCGACCCAAGGCAAGAAGCTCCGCCTATTGGGCAAATGTTAGTTGTTCAGTGGTGTGTACCTAGTGAAATTTTAGCTTCAAATCCTGTTGCCATATTAGATGTGATCTTCTGGGATCATACAGAGCAAAGAATTTGTTTTCCTATTACACATAAGCTCAATTATGAATATTATAAATTGTTTGATAGTGAATATGAGGAAAAAGGAGGAATTCTAACTTATAAAGCTGCTATTCTCACAGAAGATGGATGTATCTATAAGGAATGTAAACATCAATTGTGGGTAAATTTAATCAAAATTGAAGATTAGCACATCACGCAGTTAGCTTGGGAAATCAACTCAGCAGTCGCCTCCCAATTTAAGCAAGGATCTGTAATGGAAAGGCCAAATTCTAACTTATCGGGTTCTAGAATTTGGTTGCCTTCTTTTAGATGACTCTCTATCATCACTCCTAAAATTTCATGCCCGCCGGTTGAGATTTGCTCTAAGACAGATTGAAAGACGTTTTTTTGTTTTTGGAATTGTTTTTCGCAGTTATCGTGCGCACAGTCAATGATAATGCGCTGGGGTAAATTCACAGCCGCTAGCTTTTTCAAAGCTGTTTTGATTGACTTGGAATCATAGTTAATTCCTTGATGAGAACCTCTTAAAACAAGGTGTGTATGAGGATTTCCCGCAGATTGAAAGGCACATGCGATCCCTTCTTGGTTAATGCTCATAAATGTGTGCTTCTCTTTAGCAGATAACACTCCGTAAATAGCATCTTCTAAAGAGCCATCTGTGTGATTTTTAAAACCTACAGGGAAATAAAGACTAGAGGCTAATTCGCGGTGTACTTGAGAACTAGAGGTACGAGCTCCAATGAACCCCCAAGTGATTAAATCGCTTAAAAAACAAGAAGAAAGAGGATCAAGCCACTCCATTGCACAAGGAACATGCATTTCAGCAAGAGTGGTTAGAAGCCTGCGAGACCAGATTAATCCTGTTTGGATATCGTTGCTTCCATCTAAATAAGGATCGTACATCAAACCTTTCCAGCCTGTAATTGTACGAGGTTTTTGCAGATGAACGCGCATGACTAAAAAACAGCGATTACTCAAAGTATTGCAAAGTTTTTTAAAACATTCGGCATAAGCAATAGCTGAGTCGATATCATGAATAGAACAGGGGCCGATAAAAAATACTTTGCTAGGATCAACAGCCGCCGCAATCGCATTTGCCTTTTCTTGGGATTGCATGAGAAAATCTTGTGCGGATTTGGAGATAGGACATTGCTTTTTTAAAATAGCAGGAGGAAGTATTTGTATTTGCTTCATAAAGTTCTGGATCAGAAAAACATTGGTTTCAACCTAGCATATGTATAAAAAACGCGCAACTGCTAACACAAGCTTAAGCTGCATGAAAATTTATAACCCAAGGTAAAAATGACTTATAAAATATTTGTTTGGTATTTAAATCAATTAGATAAATGGATGTGGAGTTATGTTTTATTTTTTCTACTTATTGGCGTAGGAATATTTTTTACGATTCGTTTAAAAGGAATGCAATTTCGTTATTTGGGGTATTCCTTAAAATTAGCATTTACTAGATCGGATCAAGATGCAGAAGGAGATATTAGCCAGTTCCAAGCTCTAATGACAGCCTTAGCTGCAACCATTGGAATTGGTAGTATTGCAGGAGTTGCAACTGCAATTGTTGCAGGAGGATTTGGAGCTGTTTTTTGGATGTGGGTGATTGCTCTTGTAGGGATGGCAACGAAATTCATTGAGGCTATTTTAGCAGTGAAATATCGAGAAATAGATGCAAATGGGAGAATGTGCGGTGGGCCTATGTACTATTTAGCAAATGGTCTGCAATTAAAATGGCTAGGAGTAATTTTCTCCATTTGCTGCTTACTAGCTACTCTCTGCGGGGGAAATCTCATACAAGCACACTCTATTGCAATAGCTTGTACTGAACTCATTTCTTGCTCGGTTATCTGGCCTGGAATGATTATGGCGGTTCTTACTGCTTTTGTTCTATTTGGAGGTATTAAAAATATTGCTAAGATTAGTAGCTTATTAGTACCAATTATGGCCCTCTTATATATTGTTTCAGGCCTATTTATTTTATGTGTGCGCTATGACCGTGTCTGGGAAGGATTTTTAACAATTATCCAAACAGCTTTTACAGGACAGGCAGCAGTTGGTGGTTTCTTGGGAGCATCTGTTATGATGGCAATCCAATTAGGTGCTGCTAGAGGAATCTCTTCAAATGAAGCAGGTATGGGAAGCGCGCCCATTGCAGCAGCAGCAGCAAAAACCGATGTACCAGGAAGACAAGCCTTGATTTCCATGAGTGGGGTATTCTTTTCTAGTTTTGTTGTATGCACAATTACAGCGCTTGTGATCTCGGTAACCGATGTCTTAGGAACAATAGGAGCAAATGGAAAAGCGCTCAATGGAGTAGCTCTTGTGATTCAAGCTTTTCGCTCTATTATTCCCGGAGGGGAATTTATTGTGATTTTAGGAGTTATCTTATTTGGTTACACCACCATCATTGGATGGTCGTATTACGGAGAGAAAAGCATGGAATTCCTCTTTAAAGGGGCTTTGTTAAAAAGTTACCGAATCCTGTTTTGTTTTTGTGTATTCTTAGGCTCCATTATGAGTATAGAAATAGTCTGGCCTCTAGCAGATATTATGAATGGCTTAATGGCTTTTCCTAATTTAATCGGTCTAATTGGCCTATCTTCTGTTGCTTGCAAAGAAGCTCAGCATTTTTTTCAGCTATTAAAACAAGAAAAAAAAGCAGCACTCAATTAAATAACCTAGACACAGCGGCTTTTCGACCTCTCTTCATTGCAGGAATTAATTCAGATGTGGGATATCGATATCATCGATTTCCCACTCTACATTTGGGTCCTTTTTGTATATCCAAGGTTATTACTAATAGTAACCTTTTTTGCCTTATGTATTCTAAATACACCTTTTGTTTTTCCTTCAAAAGAAGCATCCACATATTCATAGGGAGAGCAGCTTCCCTTTGATTCAAGTGTGAATTTTTCAGAGCTAAGATGATCTTGTGTATTACAAGTAAAAAGCTCAAGGCCTAATTCTCTTGCGCGGGTTTCTGCTAGTTCGTTTAACAGCTCTTCATAATCACAAGGGCTAGGATAGATTCTTTCTTGAAAAAGCACTGGTTGATCATCCTTGAACAAAAGACGGAAAATACAACGAGCTAAAATTTTTCCAGTTAGGGGATCTTTAATACAAAGAATCCGGTTTTTACCATCTAAAACATAAGCCATAAGACATACATTGAAAGAAGGATCCTCATCAATTCTTTGACAACTCCCCAAAACTTCTGTTCCTGAAAGAAAAAGATCTTGCCAATCATCAGAATCGACCACAAGAACGCTTTTCTGCTTAGTAATTGTTGTTAAGTTCATATACAGAGAATCAATATCATTTTTGAATAGATTTTGACCTACCAATAAAGATAGCTCTTTAAGGATAGTTAACTTTTCAGCAATATCTACCGATGGATCGCATAACTTTTCACATAAGAGAACAATCTGCTGATCGGTTTCCTTCATGTTCTCAGTAGAATAAGGTTCTTTTCTAAGATATTGCTTTAATGTTAAAGGAGCTTGTTGCCAGTGTTTATCTACAAGAATTTTTTCCTTTAAGAAAGCAAAGAAATCCATGAATTTCTGCTTTGCTTCCCCTGGTGTAACTTCTATCGCTTCTTGTGTGATTTGCCAAGCTTGGAATGTTTTAGGAAAGTCTTCTTTAATTAGCGTCAAGTGAGGGTTATTTTCTGTTTGATACCGCTCTTGCTGTATTGAGCCTTCAAGGATATGCCTAGCTAATCTCTGAAGTTCTTGAGAAACGCTAGATTCCTTAATGTTCTTTAAATTACTAGCGTATTTAACAAGTGCTAAAGGAATGCGTAGAGATTCTTCCATTTTTAAGTATTTCTCATAAAAGCTATCCATGGGCCTATCAAAGAAAAAAATGCCTTGTACCTTTGTATTGAATAAAGGAAGGATATCTTTGAAAGTATAGTTGTTCTCTAATTCACCAAGAATAGGTTCGAGTAGATTCATCTTGGCAAAAATATTCACTGTGTCTAAAGACTGTTTACAATGCGCTTCCCATTCTTTTCCTTCTATAGGCAAAACAAATTGAAAGCACTGATTCAGAAGATAGAGTTTTTGCTTTGAGGAAATAGCAGAAAAATGGGATAGAGCGATTAAAGCTTGCAGTAGATTGGGTAGAAATCCTTTAGCAGACCGAAGACTTTCTCTTTGGGGCCTGGATTTAAGAAAATTTTCAATTTGTGTAAGGGTTATTCGATCATCGGTTGGATCAAGCGATTCAATAAGCCACTGATTGATAAGTATCATAGGTAAAATCAAATGCTTTTTTGAATCAACAAGTTCTTCGTAACAAGAAAAATAGTTAGGTTTTTCAAAATTCTGAGCAAGAGTCTGCATCAAAAAGCAAGACTCTTTTTGGTTACGGTGCTCTAGAGCTTTAATGAAATAGCTTTGCTGATCTTCAGAAAGAGAGATATTAAACTCTCTGCATTTGTTTGATACAAGAGAAAAACACAGCAACGCTCTTTGTTTCTTTTTTTGTAATTTCTCTAACTTATAAGGATCTTGTTCTCTAGAAATCTGCTTTTCTATTTCAGTGATTTTTTGATCAAAAATAGCAAAAGAAGGGAATTTGGTAGATTTTGTACATTCATTGACAAACTCTTGCATAGATGAATGCTCAATATCATCTAAAGCATAATGACTAGCATAAAGAAGTTGAATCCTCTTTAATTCTTCTTTTGATAAACCATAATGGAGTAACTCATCCCAAATACCCGATATTGAACAACTGAAAATAGACATTTGAATAGCTAAGTAGGCAATTTCTATTAAAGCTTTCTGATCTGTGATACCGTAGTTCTTAATATATTTAGAAGTTCCCGATCCGTCTTGCTGAGCAGCAAGCATTGCTATTTTAATGAGAGCTTCTTGATCTGTGATTTCATAGTTCCTAATATATTTAGAAGTTCCTGATCCGTCTTCCTGAGCAGCATTTTTTGCTATTTCAATGAGAGTTTCCTGATTTGTGATTCCATAATTCTTAATAAATTCAGAAGTTACTGCTGCATCCTGCTGAGCAGCAATTTTTGCTATTTCAACAAGGGCTTTCTGATCTGTGATCCCATATCGCTTAATGCATAGAGAAATTCCTCTTCCATCCTGCCAAGCAGCAATCTTTGTTATTTCAACAAGGGATTTCTGATCTTTGATCCCATAATTCTTAATGTATTCAGCAGTTATTACTCCATCCTTCTGGGCAGCAATCTTTGCAAGCTCAACTAAGATTTCCTGATTTTTGATATCATAATCTTTAATGTGCCGTAAAGCATAAGGCCCATTTTTTTCAATAAACTGTTGAGCAATGAGCTGTGCAAGCTCAGTTCTAGACTTTCTATGGGGATAATTCTTTTGACATAGCTCGTCAATTTCAGCTAGAGCTTTTTGATCTGTGATCCCATAGCAATCAATAAAAAAAGAAATTTGCCATCCAGTTTCCTCCTGCCGAGCAGCAAACATTGCAAGCTCAACTAAAGTTTTTTGATCTGTGATCCCATATTCCTTAATACATTGAGAAATTTTCCATCTATCCTGCTGAATAGCAATCTTTGCAAGCTCAATTAGAACCTTCTGATCTGTGATCTCATAATTTTTAATGTGCCGTAAAGCATAAGATCCGTTTTTTTCAATAAACTGTTGAGCAATGAGCTGTGGATGACTTACAAGTTTTGCAAAACGAATAGTTTTTTTTTGCTTTATAAAAAGGGATCTGATGGCTTTGGAGAAATAAGCTAAACTTAAAGAACAAGTAATAGCCAAAGTTCCTAAAAAGATTCGTTCAAAACGCTCTGTGCCAGAGTAAGGTCTTTCTTTTTTTGAAATTATTTGATACTGGAGACCGTTGTAGTTAGAACTTATAGCTCTACCTTTTTCGTCAACAAATCTATTTTTACTTTTAAAAGATTTAGAATCGGTCCATTCTTTATTAAGTATAATACTGTTATCTTTAATTATTATAAAATTAGGCATTGTTCATTGTTGTATAATTAATTGAAAGGTTTATTTAATCTATAAGAATAGTGCGCTTATTAATAATAATGTATTTAAAAACGTATTTAATTGTAAAGTTAAAGTAAAAACTTTGGGAGGAAACCTAAAAAATTTAGAAAAAAGGAGCAGTGATTTTTTTAAATTGAAGAATACATTTATTTTACTTGTTTTAGTAAGTATATTTTACTATTTATAAAATAAGTTGAAGTAAAAAAAGATTTATAAATGAAGACACTGTTAATTTTTGCTTTGCATGTTTTGATTCTAAGCTCTAGATCTATATGGGGAGTTGACTTTGGAGTTACAAATAATGCAGACAGCGGATCTGGAAGCCTTAGGCAAGCAATCATTGACTTAAATGCTTCAGCAAGTTCAGAAACAAGCACGATCACTTTTGATCCAGGTCTTGGCAGGATAAGCCTTCTTAGCGATTTACCTGCCATTGAAGTAGAAGGAGTGTTTACGACAGCTACAGGAGACTCTTTAATAATCGATGGGGGTGTAAAGCTATTTAGTGCATTGAATAGATCTTTTAATATTAATGTTTCCCCTTCTTCTTCTTTAGCTTTATTAGGAACCCTGGATTCAGGATCTCTTATGAGATTAGGTAGTGGAGAGCTCATTTTAGAAGGGAGTAATAACTATACTGAAGGAACAACAATCTCTGGTGGTTTATTAACCCTTTATAGAACGGGGACTCTAGCTCCTACTGGTAAAGTGGCAATCAATTCTGGAGGAATACTTGACATCAGTTCTATTGGAGCTGATTCTCAAACGATCAGTGGTTTAAGTGGATCTGAAGGAGAAATTGTATTAGGAGAAAAAACATTAATTATAGAAAGTGTGCTTTCTACAGTTTATAGAGGGGTTATTAGTGGAGCAGGTTCTGTTATCAAACAGGGACCACAAATGCTAATCTTAATGGGAGATAATACCTATTCTGGAAGAACTGAAGTCAGGGAAGGGGTTTTACAAGGAAATACAGCCAGTCTGCAAGGAGACATTATAAATGATGCTTCTCTTATTTTTGATCAAATTAGCTCAAGCGAGTACACCGGAGTGATTTCAGGATCTGGTACTCTAACCAAACAAAACACAGGGCTGCTTATCTTGAGCAATGCCAATACCTATTCTGGGGGAACCAGAATCAGCGGGGGGATTTTACAAGGAAATACAACCAGCTTACAGGGAGATATCATAAATGATGCTTCTCTTATTTTTGATCAAATTAGCTCAGGTCAGTACGTTGGGGTGATTTCAGGATCTGGTAATGTAGTCAAGAAAAATGCAGGGACACTTATCTTAAGCAATGCGAACACCTATTCTGGAGGGACTACAGTCATTGAAGGAATTCTACAGGGAAATGCAACTAGCCTGCAAGGAGATATTGCAAATGATGCCTTAGTTGTGTTTGATCAAGTTGATACGGGAACATACAATGGAATGATTTCAGGAACAGGGGCTGTAATCAAGCAAAATACAGGAACACTTTTCTTACAAGGTAGTAACCATGTTGGAGGGACAACGATCAACGCAGGAACATTAGCCCTACTAGGGAGACTGCCTGACATAGGGTCTGTTACTGTTAACGCAGGGGTTTTTGATATTAGTGCCCTTTCAGCTTCATCACAAACTATTTATAATTTAAGCGGTATAGGAGGAGAAGTTGTTTTAGGGGAAAATACGCTTATTGCAGGATCGCTAGATGATACAATGTATGCAGGAGTGATTAGCGGAGCTGGTTCTTTTACTAAAGACGGATCAGGAACCCTCACGCTAAGCGCAGCAAACACTTATACCGGAGCAACAACAATCCTTTCTGGACCCCTTATACTTTCTGGTAACGGTTCTTTAGCAACAAATAACCCGGTTATTTTGAGTGGAGCAGATAGTATTTTTGATATTACTGGGGCTAATGGAGCATGTAGCATTGGAAGTCTTGATGGAGTTATGGGAAGCCAAGTTTTATTAGGAGCAAACACATTAACCATTGAAGGTTCTAATGATGCAAGTTATGCAGGGGTCATTAGCGGGACCGGCTCTCTTATTAAACAAGGATCCGGGAAGGTAATTTTAGCAGGAGCAAATACCTATTCTGGAGGAACTTTGGTTGGCGCTGGATCTCTACAAGGAAGTACAGATAGTCTACAAGGAAATATTCTAAACAATGCTTCTATAGTGTTCGATCAAGCATATACAGGAACATATGATGGAATCCTCTCAGGAATAGGGGCAATTAATAAGCAAAATATCGGAACAGTGGTTTTTACAAGCCCCAATACCTATTCTGGAGGAACAATGATCACTTTAGGGACATTGGCTCTTTCAGGATCAGGAGCCATATGCCCTACTGGGACTGTTATTATCAATGTAGGGAATTTTGATATCAGTAACATTACTGCTTCATCGCAAACCATTGGTAGCCTAATTGGAGGCGGAAATATTTTCTTAGGAGAAAAAACACTAATTATAGCAACTGAAAATGACACAAGTTATGTAGGAGTCGTTAGTGGGGCAGGATCTCTTATTAAACAGGGTGGTGGAACATTGACTTTAGGTGAAACTAATACCTACTCTGGAGGGACAACGATTAATGCCGGGACACTAGTTCTTTCAGGATCAGGAAAACTCTCTTCTATAGGAGCTGTTACAATCAACGCAGGAAGCTTTGATATAAGTAACATTGCGGATTCATCACAAACCATAGGTGATTTAAGTGGTATGGGAGGAGAGCTTATTTTAGGAGATAAAACACTGATTCAAGAGGCTTTTAACTATACAAGCTATGCCGGGACAATCCAAGGTTCTGGTGCTCTGATAAAACAGGGTTTGGGAACTCTTATTCTAACAGGCGATAATGACTACTCTGGAGGAACTACAGTGAATGCTGGAGTTCTGCAAGGAGATACAAATAGTTTACAAGGGAATATCTTAAGCGATGCTCAATTAGTATTTAATCAAATAAGTTCTGGAACGTATGAGGGGATTATCAGTGGAGGAGGAAACTTGGTTAAACAAGGAATTGGAATGCTAACCCCAATGTTGAGTTTAATTAACTAAGAATAGGAAAGATAAGACAAAAAAACAGTGTAAAAAGACCTCTTAATGTTGTACAAGTTTCGTTTCTGAAAAAACAACAACAAAAGAGGTCAAAAATGGAAACGCTTATTGAATTATACTGCTCTGTGGATGATTTTTGGAAGGATTTCAACAAGCAATGGGAGCAACA